>JACCTU010000047.1 GCA_013812235.1 Actinomycetota bacterium
CGTTGGCGCCGACGTTGGACAGGACGTCCTCGAGCCACTCTGCGGCCTCTTCGGCGTCCATGCCCTTCGCGTACATCAGCTCGGAGGCGAGGATCTTCTTCGCCTTCACGAACATCTGCTTCTCGCCGGTCGACAGACCCTTCTCGTGGTCCCGGAGCGAGAGGTTGCGAACGACCTCTGCAAGCTCCAGCACGTCGCCGGTCTTCATCTTGTCGCGGTTGTGCTTGAAGCGACGGTTCCAGTTCTTCGGCATCTGCGTGCCGCCGCCCTTGAGCGCCTTCACGACGACTTCGACCATCTTCTCGTCGATCACGGGCCGAAGGCCTACGGCCTCGGCGTTCTCGGCGGGAACCTGAACGGTCATGTCGTTGTGGAGGATCCGGATCGTCAGGTAGTCGCGCTTCTGACCCAGCACCTCGCGCGATTCCTTCTTGACAACTGTTCCCGCCCCGTGGTGGGGGTAGACCACCTTCGCGCCGACCTTGAACAAGCCGCGTCCTCCCGTTCTGGAATGCCTCATCCGCCAAGAAGCCGGCGCTTGGTGCGGCGCCGGCGACAGTTACAGAATCGTAGCATTTCCAGGGGTTTTCGGCAAAACCCCTGCTCGTTGCGAACTTCAGGAGTCACTCCCGGCGGGAGATCGGTAGTCCGCGGTGCGCTGGGCGGCGCCGAGGAAAGGACGCAGGGAGCGTTCGTACCCAGAGGGTACGTACGCGACTGAGGACGCAGGCTCGCGACGCCCAGCGCGGCGCGGGCGCCGAGGTCTCGCCGGGAGGGGCTCCCTCCCTACAACTGGAGGTAGCGGTCGACGAGGTTGTGCTCCTGGAGACGTCGCAGCCCCTCCCGGATGTCCCTGGCCCGAACGCCCCCTACCCCGTCCACCGCTTCCAGGTCGCGCTGGGACGCCCGGACGATCGCCTCGAGGTTCGCCATTTGCTCGACAACGTGCCGGATGACGCTGTCCGGCAGGCGCGGGATCTGGGAGAGAACGCGGTAGCCGCGGGGCTGCACCGAGTGGTCGAGGGGGTTCGCCGTGGCCGGGTAGCCGAGCACGGCCAGGAGCTCGAACTCGAGCAGCTCCTTGTAGGCCAACTCGGTGACCGCCTGGAGGCCCTCGCGCGTGGCGTCGATGCCGCCCTGAGCGTGGTAGTCGTAGACGACGGCGGCCTTCTCGCGCGGGACCTCGCCGACGAGCTCCTCGAGTTGCATCCGGATCATCCTCCCCTCGCTGCCGAGCTCGACGCAGGCACGCTCGATCTCCTCGGCCATCCGCGTCGTCAGCTCGGCGCGCTGGAGGACGACGAGCACGTCGTCGAGCACGACGGCGTTCTGGAACTCGAGCGCCGTCAGGCGCGTCAGCACGTGGTCGAGGCGCTGCCGGTACGTCTCGAGCGTCGCCAGCGCCTGGTTCGTCTTGGCGAGTACGTCGGCGACGACCTCGAGCTGGTAGCGGCGCTTGCCGAGGAACACCGTCACGGTCTCGCGCTGCTGCGAGATCGAGATCACAAGCGCTTCGGTTTGCTTGGCGACGCGCTCGGCCGTGCGGTGCCGGGTCCCCGTCTCCAACGAGGCGATCGTCGGGTCGGGCATCAGCTGGACGTTCGCGTAGGCGAGCCGGCCGATGTCGGGGCTGACGATGATCGCCCCGTCCATTTTCGCCACCTCGTAGAGCAGCTGCTGGGTGAAGGGCAGGTTCAGCTTCATCCCACCCGAGTAGAGAAACGCCAGCTCGTCGGGATCGCCAATCACGATCAGCGCGCCCTCTTTCGAGCGGATGATGTCGTCGATCCCTCCGCGCAGCTCGGTACCCGGCGCGACCTGCGCGATCGCGGCGAGGAGGATCGGATCGCGGCGCTGGTCGAGCTCGGCGCGGGTGCGTGGGACGCCGACTTCGGACGCCCAGCCTGCGCGGTCAGTCGTCTTGCGCTCTGCGCTCATCGAGCCCTGCTCTCGTCGCTTCCCGCAACGTCTCTACCGTGAGCAAGGCTAGCGTCCCGCGCCCGGTGGTGCCGCTCGGCACCAGGGCGGTCTTCAACCCGAGCTTGGCGCACTCCTCGAGGCGTCGCTCTGCCTGCGCGGCCGGCCGGAGCCGCCCGGTCAGGCCGATCTCTCCGAACGTGGCGAGCCCTTCATGCACCGCCTGGCTCTTCGCCGCGGACGCGATCGCGAGCGCGATCGGCAGGTCCGCGCCCGGCTCGTCGACGCGCACACCGCCGGCGACGTTCACGAACACGTCCGCCTGGCCGAGCGCGAGCCCCGCGTGCCGGGAGAGCACCGCGACGATCATCGCGAGCCGCTTCGGGTCGACGCCCGTTCCGACGCGTCGCGGCATGGCAAGGTCGGTCGGCGAGACGAGCGCCTGCACCTCGAGCAGGATCGGCCGCGTGCCCTCGAGCGCGCAGGCGACGGCGCTACCCGGCTCGCCGGCGACGGTGCGCCCGAAGAGCTCGGAGGGATCGGGGACGCCGACCAGACCGGCGCCGGTCATCTCGAAGACGCCGAGCTCGTTCGTCGAGCCGAATCGGTTCTTCGTCGCACGCAACACGCGGTGCGCGTGGTACCGATCACCCTCGAACTGCAGCACGCAGTCGACGAGGTGCTCGAGCACGCGCGGGCCCGCGACGGCGCCGTCCTTCGTCACGTGGCCGACGAGGATCGTCGCGACGCCAGACTCCTTCGCGACGCGGAGCAGCCGAGAGGCCGCCTCGCGCACCTGCGCTACCGAGCCGGGCGCGGACCCGAGCTCCGACGAGTAGAGCGTCTGCACGGAGTCGATCACGCACACGTCGGGCCGCTCACGCTCGAGCGTGGCGCACACGGTCTCGAGCTCGGTCTCCGCGAGGATCTCGACCCGCTCCGCCCCGCCGAGCCGCTGCGCGCGGAGCTTCACCTGCGCAGTGGACTCCTCGCCCGTCACGAGCAGCGCGCGCCGGTCGGCCGAGATCGCGCTCAGCGCCGAGAGCAGCAGCGTCGACTTGCCGACCCCGGGCTCGCCGCCGACCAGGACGAGCGAGGCGGGGACGAGCCCGCCGCCGAGCACGCGATCGAGCTCCGGCACGCCGGTGCTGATCCGCTCTGCCTCTTCGACGTCGACGTCGACGAGGCGCAGGAGCGGCTTCGCGCGGGCCGCCGCGGCCCGCACCTCGGGCAGCGCCTCCTCCACCAGGCTTCCGAACGTGCCGCAGCCGGGGCATTTGCCGAACCAGCGCCCGGCCGAATAGCCGCACTCCGCGCACGCGTAGACCGTCGCCGCCTTCGCCACCCGGTCATCGTACGGACGGCGCAGGACGACGAGAGTGACGGAAGTGTAAAACCTGGCGCAACAAAATTTGTTGCGCTAAGCTTCGACCATGCCCGTGGCCACGCTCGTCAAGATTCGCGCGCTGAGGAAGGATTTGGGCACCCAGTCCCGCCTGGCCGAGCTCCTCGGCGTCAGCCGCTCCCGAGTGACCAGGTGGCTGGACGGCGAGGGCATCGACGAGACGAACGCCGACCGGATCGACCAGCTCGAGCTCGTGATGGCGATGGCCTTCCGCACCTACGAGCCCGAAGCCGTGCGCGCCTGGCTGACCGGGCTCAACCCTCTCTTGGGCTACCGCCAACCGATCTGGTTCATCCGGCAGGGCAGGTTCGAGGAAGTGGTGGCTGCGCTCAGGCAGGAGCGCGCCGGCTCCTTCGCATGATCCTGTACCGGACGTTCGCGCGAGACCGGGACGCCCGTCCGACCGAGGCCGGTGGCCCGCTCTGGTTTCCGCGGAGGCGGCAGGGCGGCGGGCGCCACGACAATCCCGAGCAGTATGGCTGTCTCTACGCGAGCGAGGACGAGAGCTCCGGGGTCGCCGAGGTGCTGTCGCGATTCCTCGGCGAGAAGGCGCTCGCACCCTGGATGGTCAGTCGCGAGGGACGTCCGCTTGCGCTAGCGACGATCGAGGTCGCCGACAACGCCGAGTTTGTCGACCTCGACCGTCCCCCAGTGCTGACCCGCGAGCGGCTGCGGCCGTCGCTCGTCGCGACGAGGGAGCGCGAGCTCACCCAGCCGCAGGCGCTGGCGATCTACGAGCGGGATCCGCGGGCCGTAGGGCTCCGCTGGTGGTCAACCCTCGAGTCACTCTGGGCGAACGTGACGCTGTTCGACCGCGCCGCTCCGTCAATGAGCGTCGTCGACGTGCGCGAGCTCAGCCTGACCGATCCCGCCGTCACCGAAGCGGCCGAGTTCCTCGGCCTTGCCCCGGCGTAATGCGCCCGACCCGCGTTCGTTTTCAGTTGTGCCCCTCTCGACGTCCGAGCCCGCGGGGTGCCTATGCGTCGAGGTCGACGAAGGCTTCGACGCGTCGTCGAGAGGAAGAGCCGTCGATGGCCGGAAAGCGGTAGAGCTCGGCAGCTGCGCCGAGCCGGCGCATGAACCGGCGGATCGCCGCCTGGTCGGCAGCTCGCGCACTCGGCGGCGCGCTCGAAGCTCACGAGCCGTCTGACGATCGACACGAGCAGAGCCTCCGGCGACTCGACCTGCGCGCGGAGGTCGTCGATTCCCACCCGGACGAGATCTGCGTCGGGAAGCCTCGCCACTGCGTCGTTCATGGTCTGACGGTAGCGACCGGCTCAGCCGGCGAGCTCGGGCTCCGGCACGGGCTGCGGTCGCCGCGTGACCGTCGCGACCAGGAGACCCGCGAGGATGCACGCCGCACCCAAGAGCTGCGCGCGCGACGGCGACTCGTCGAGGAGCAGTGCGGCGAACAGGACCGCGCAGAGCGGCTGGAAGGTCAGCATCACCGAGGTGAGCGCGGCGGGCAGGCGCGGCAGCGAGATAGAGATCAGGAGCCAGCCGAAGACCTGCGAGCTGAGCGCGAGCACGATCAGCCAGCCGGTCGCGCCGAGCGACGGCGTCAGGTCGAGGTCGCCGGCGACTGCACCGTAGAGGCCGGAGCCGATCGCCGCGGTGAGTGTCGCGTCGAAGAGCGGGCCGGCCGGCCGGCGCAGGTCACGGCCTCCTTCGCGCAGCGTCAGCAGAAACCCGGAGTACGCCACACCGGTCAGCACGCCGAAGATCGCGCCGAACGCCGGGTTCGCGCCGTATGCGCCTTCCTCGAGGACGCCGGAGATCAGGACCACCCCCACGCCGACGATCGGGATCGACGCGAGCGCGCGCGGCGGCCGCTCGCCGAGCACGGCCCACGCGAGCACCGCGACCAGCACGACCTGCGTGTTCCCGAGCACCGTCGCGAGGCCCGCGCCGACCTGCTCGATCGCGTGGTGCCAGAGGATCAGATCGGCGGCGAAGAATACGCCCGCCGCCCACGCGATCACGCGCGCCCGACGAGGACGCTTGCCGAAGCGCCGGTCCTCGAGCCGTGCGATCAGCCAGAGCGGCGGCAGCGCCCAGAGGCAGCGAAAGAACGCGCCGGTGCTGGGAGAGACCTCCGAGTAGCGGTAGAGGATCGCCGAGAACGAGATCGCGAGCGCTCCCGCGAGCACGAGCGGGACCGGTCGCCGGCCGAGCCATGTCGCGGGCATCGGAGCGGTTCTACCGCGGGCTAGCCAGGGCGAACCTGCGTCGCCCACCGGCTGTGCTGTCTCAGCGGGCGTTCGGATCGACGCGCCGGCGAGCCTCGAGCTCGGCCTGACCGCGTGCGACGAGCTCACGGAGCCGGCGGACGGTCGGGCTGTTCTCGGCCTCGATCCGTGCCTGCTCGCTGATCTCCTTCTTACTCCGCTTCCGCTTCGCCATCGTCCTCCGCGATCGTGTCGCGGATGCGACGCACGTCGACGACGAGGTCCGCGAGGGCACCAAGGATAGCCAGCACCTCCTCGCGGTAGACGACCGGCTCGGCGCTCGCGCCCACGCACGGATGGTCTCGGAAGGAGCGCGCAGCGCGCAAGTGACTTTGGGCGACAGGCCCCGGGGTGGAGAGGGCGGCGCCCACCGGCCGTCGGTCGATCGAAAACGAAAAGGCGGGCCGCCACATCGCCCGCCTTTTCGCCTCGTCAGGGGCACCCGCCGCATCGGCGCCCCGTGCCAGCCTGAAGGAGTCTCCCCCCGGCGAGCTCGGTTGATTCCTACCCCTTTCGCTGATTCACCCCCTTCGGTTCACTTTCTCCCCCACCTGGGGTAGGCGGGACGGGAGAACCTGGCGCAGAGTGAGCTTGCGAGAGTCGTGGGGGGCCGCAGCCCACTCTCTCGCAGCAGACGGCGGCTCGGGGACTACCCGGGTCGCCGTGATGTTTCCGGGGTCGCCTACACGTGGGTGCGTCGGCAGGTGGCGCTCGGTCCGAGGCCCGCCGGCTCGGCAGAGAACCTGCCAGGCTTCGTCGGCGCGAACGACGGAGCGTCCGGCGTTGCGGTCGTGCTCGAGCTCGCACGGGTCGTGCGCGAGCGGCGCGTACGCCCGACGATCGTCTTCGCGCTCTTCGACGGAGAAGAAAGCCCGAGTAATGAGCCGGGGGACGACTTCTACGAGCACGGCCTGCGAGGCAGCAAGGTCATCCGGCTCGTCGTGTCCGAGTGGGTTATGCCTTAAAAGAAGGGTGGAACGTAGCGCAGATCGGCGCCCCCTCTGGCCCACCGATACGCCTCGCGGCGAACGGCTAGTCGTCTGAGCGGTCTTCAGGCTCTGCGGGAGCCTCGTGCGGCACGGTGACCGCCTCGACCGACATCGTGCCCGGGATGACCGTGATGTCGACCTCCTCGGTGTCCGGCTTGCGCGCGACGAGGATCGTCGAGCCAGGCTCGAGCTCGCGGCCGAGCACGAAGTCGGCGAGCGGGTCCTCGATGTGGCGCTGGATCGCACGCCGGAGCGGGCGGGCGCCCATCGACGGGTCGTAGCCCTTGTCGACGAGCAGCTCCTTCGCCTCGTCGGTCAGCTCGATCGTCACCTCGTGCGTCACCATCTGCTCGCGCAGCCGGTTCAGCATCAGCTCGACGATCACGAGGATCTCGTCCTTCGTCAGCTTGTGGAAGACGATCACCTCGTCGATTCGGTTCAGAAGCTCCGGCCGGAAGACCTTCTTCAGCTCGCCCATGATCCGGGACTTCATCTCGTCGTAGGAGAGGCCGGACTCGTCGCCGACCGAGAAGCCAAGCGTCTGGTTCTTGGAGATCGTGGCCGCGCCGATGTTCGACGTCATGATCACGAGCGTGTTCCGAAAGTCGACCTTGCGGCCCTGCGAGTCCGTCAAGTTCCCGTCCTCGAGGATCTGCAAGAGGATGTTGAAGACGTCCGGGTGGGCCTTCTCGATCTCGTCGAGGACGACCACCGAGTACGGCTTGCGGCGAACGGCCTCGGTGAGCTGGCCGCCCTCGTCGTAGCCGATGTAGCCGGGCGGCGAGCCGACGAGCCGGGACACAGAGTGCTTCTCCATGTACTCCGACATGTCGAGCTTGATCATCGCGTCCTCGTCGCCGAACAGGAACTCGGCAAGCGTGCGGGCGAGCTCGGTCTTCCCGACGCCGGACGGCCCGAGGAAGATGAACGAGCCGGTCGGGCGCTTCGGGTCCTTGATCCCGGCGCGCGCGCGCCGGATCGACTTGGAGACGGCGATGATCGCCTCCTCCTGGCCCACCAGGCGCTTGTGCAACTCGTCCTCCATGCGGATCAGCTTCTGCGACTCCGCCTCGGTCAGCTTGAAGACGGGGATACCCGTCCACATCGAGACGATGTCGGCGATCTCCTCCTCGCCGATCTCGGGCTGCTCCTCGGCCTCAGCCGAGTTGCGCCACTGGTCCTCGAGCTCGCGCTTCTTCTGCGTGAGCTTGCGCTCCTTGTCGCGCAGCGACGCGGCCTTCTCGAACTCCTGGTTCTCGATCGAGTCTTCCTTGTCCGTGCGTACCTTCTCGATCTCCTCCTCGAGCTCGCGGTAGCGGGGCGGCGCGCTCATCGTCTTGATGCGCATGCGCGACGCGGCCTCGTCGATCAGGTCGATCGCCTTGTCGGGCAGGTGCCGGTCCTGGATGTAGCGGTCGGCGAGCACCGCGGCGGCCACGAGGGCCTCGTCGGTGATCTTCACGCGGTGATGCGCCTCGTAGCGGTCGCGCAGGCCGCGCAAGATCTGCACGCTGTCGTCGGTCGTGGGCTCGTCGACGCGAATCTGCTGGAAACGGCGCTCGAGCGCGGCGTCGCGCTCCAGGTACTTCCGGTACTCGTCGAGCGTCGTCGCGCCGATCGTCTGCAGCTCGCCACGGGCGAGCGCGGGCTTCAAGATCGACGCAGCGTCGATCGCGCCCTCCGCCGCGCCGGCACCGACGAGGTTGTGCAGCTCGTCGATGAACAGGATGATGTCGCCGCGCTGGGTGATCTCCTTCATCACTTTCTTCAGGCGCTCCTCGAACTCGCCGCGGTACTTCGACCCGGCGACGAGCGCCGCGAGGTCGAGCGTGTAGATCTGCTTGCCCTTCAGCATCTCCGGCACCTGGCCGCCCGAGATGCGAGCCGCGAGACCCTCGACGACCGCGGTCTTGCCGACGCCCGGCTCGCCGATCAGGACGGGGTTGTTCTTCGTGCGGCGCGACAAGATCTGCATCACGCGCTCGATCTCGGTCTGCCGGCCCACGACCGGGTCGAGCTTCCCCTCGGCCGCCAGCTTCGTCAGGTTCCGGCCGAACTGGTCGAGCAGCTTCGAGCTCTTCGACTTCTCGCCGGGCGCGCCGCCCCCGCCCTGCCGCCGGCCGGGCCCTGAGAGCATGCGGATGATCTCGTTGCGGATCTTCTCGGCGTCTGCGTCGAAGTCGAGCAGGATGCGTGCAGCGACACCCTCGTTCTCCCGGACGAGACCGAGCAGGATGTGCTCGGTGCCGATGTAGTTGTGGCCGAGCGAAAGCGCCTCGCGCAGCGCGAGCTCGAGCACCTTCTTCGCGCGCGGCGTGAACGGGATCTGCCCGGTCGTGACCTCGTCGCCCTGGCCGACGATCCGGGCCACCTGGGCCCGGACCTCCTCGACGGTGATGTCGAGCGACTCGAGCACGCGCGCGGCAAGGCCCTCCTCCTCGCGGAGGAGCCCCAGCAGGATGTGCTCGGTCCCGATGTAGTTGTGCTTGAGGGCGCGCGCCTCGTCCTGGGCCAAAACGACAACCTGGCGGGCACGTTCTGTGAAGCGCTCGAACAAGGTAGTCGGATGGTAGCGCAGGGTCCCGCGGCTGCCGAGGCGCCCTCAGGGGCCTCTGCGGGTGCCGTTCCCGGTTTAGACAAGCCGGTTCGGGAGCATCAGCAAATTCACGGCGCTGCGGCCACGGGGCTTTGTTCCCTCTCCCCTCCCGTTGCCGCGGCGCCGGCTTCGGTCGGCGACGTTCTAGGTCGGTCGGAGAGTCGTCCTGAGAGTCGACAACGCTCCGCCGACGACGGTCCAGCCGGTGAGGAGGATGATCTTCGCATCCAGCCAGAGCGAGAAATTCTCGATGTAGAAGTTGTCCCACTCGGCACGATCGGCGACCGACGTCTGACCGCGGAGGCCGTTAACTTGTGACCAGCCGGTGATTCCCGCCTTGACCCGGGTCCGATCGGCGTAGCGGTAGACGTCCCGGTCGAAGCGCTCGGCGAACTCGGGGCGCTCGGGGCGTGGACCGACCAGGCTCATCTCGCCCTTCAGCACGTTGAAGAGCTGCGGGAGCTCATCGATCGCGGTGTCCCGGAGCAGCGCGCCGATCCGCGACCTGCGGTCGGCTCCTTCCACGCCGCCGGGAGCGAGGCCGTCGGCGATGCTGCGTCGGCCGACGTCGAGCTCATGCGTCGTGGCTGGACGCATCGAACGGAACTTCAACATGTCGAACGGCTTTTTGTCACGCCCGATTCGCTGCTGCCGGAAGAGGATGGGGCGGCCGAGTGAGAGGAAGACGGCGAGCGCGGCGGCGAGCATCACCGGCGCAGCGAACAGGATCAGGATCCCGCCGACCACGCGGTCGATTGCGTACTTGACCGAGAACTGCCAGTCCCGTGGGCTGGCGGGTCGGGCGGTCACCAGGGGCAACCCCCCCAGGTACTCCAGCTCCACCGACCCCTGCACCTGCTCGAAGAACCGTGGTACGAACGAGACACGGATCCCGAGCCGCTCGCAGCGCTGCACGAGATCGACGAGCACGTTCTGAGGCGCGGTCGAGAAGGCGAGGATCACGTGCCGGACTCCGTACTCCTCGACCACGCGCTCGAGGTCCCAGCTGGCTCCGAGCACCCGTAGCTCGTCATCGGTGTCGAGGGGTTCCTTGTCCAGGTAGCCGATCGGCTCGAGACCGTGCTCGGGATGCGCGAGCAGGCGGTGGGCCACCTGCCGGCCGACGCGACCGGCCCCGATCACGAGCGTCGGCTGGCTTGCTTCGCCTACCCGGCGTGCTTCTCGTTCCGCGAAGCAGAGGAGCGCACGACCGGCGACAATGTACGCCGTCGCGAACAGCCACAAGCGGGCCGTTTGGGGCCCTGCCCACGACGCGTCCCCGGCGAGCACGCGCAATGTGAGGACGACCATCCCGGCAAGCGACGCAACCGCGATACAGGACTTGAGGTGGTCGAGCGTGTGCACGAAGAGCGGCGTGCGGTACAGGCCACGTAGGGCGAGCAGCCCGACCACCAGGACCGGAAAGGCCGCTTGCCAGAACAACGAGGGCGGCCGAACGCCGGCTCGTTCTGCGCCGACGGTCGCGAAGAACGACGCCGCCAGGAGGGCGAAAGCGTCGATCGACAGCGCCCGCCACGTCCACCCGAGCCGACGGGTCGGCGCAGTGGTTCGCGCGGGAACGACAACGCTGCCGTCGAAGACGGCGAGCTCAGTTTGCCCAGGCGGGGTCATCGCCGGTTTATACGCGCCGCAGGACCGATCTACCGGCTACGAACGGGTGCCGTCTTCCGCATGACGAACCCTGCCGCAACGAGCACGACACCCGCGGTCAAGATCCACGCGAGGTCGAGTCCCGTGAACGGGAGACCTGCCAGGCCGGCCGTCCCGCTTGCAGCGACGTCGCTCTGGGGCGCGCCGCCCTGACCGCCGTAGACATCCTGTGGCGGCTGCTGGGCAACCGCTACCGCAGAACCCACAAGCAGCCAGACAAACGCCCCCATCCCGATACCAACCAGCTTCCGCATTCCGACTCCCTCCTAGACGCCAACTCGTTTTGGCCTTGTCTCCAGTAGATGCCGCTTAGCCCGGGGCATTGCGGTGTGCTCTATTTCCTGCTGGGCAGAGCAGGAAATCCCCACTTCTACGTAGGTGAAAACCCCCGAGAAAGCAAGGCCCCTACGTGTTAGGAATCGCCGCCCTGAGTACCCTTCGCTGCAAACGGTGCCCCGGTTCGCCGTCCGACGGTCACCGTTCGCCCCCACGATCGTCTCTCGGCCGAACATGCCCCGGAACTCCTCGCACAGGCTCTCGAGCTGTTTCTCGAGATGTCTGCGCGTGACGGGGTCGAACGCGGCGGTCACGAACCTCATTCAAAGGCGCGCTGCGACGTCGTTGGGCATCGGACCGGTGAAGATCGTGGGGGCGAACGGTGACGGACACCGCGCGGACGGGCTAGTTGCGGAGAACACGCTCGTCAAACCGTCCATGTCAGCGCGCGCGATCACGCGCCCGCTTGAGGAAGAACGCGTCGATCTCGGACGGTCTGACCCGCTCGCCGTCGCGGATCATCCGGCGGACGATCCCGACCATCGGCTCGTCCGGGTTCAGCTCGGCGGCGAGGTCGAGCTCGCGGAGGGCCGCGCCACGCTCGCCGAGCTGCGCGTCGGCGAGTGCGAGTTCGAAGTGCGCGTACCAGCTCCACGGATTTCGCTCGAGGGAGCGTACGAACGCGGCACGCATCCGCTCCCAGTCACCCATGCGGCCCGCGATCACCCCTTCGACCTGGTCCGGACGATCGGTCAGAGGGTTCAGCGACCGCGCGCGGCCGAGCCGCTCGTAGGCGGCATGCGGGCTCTCCCGCCAGACCGCAGATGCCCGCCGGGCCTCGACCGCGGCGAGCCAAGGCAAGAGCAGCGACAAGCCTGCGACGGTCGCCACCGGCACGAGTATCGCCCCACCCGCGACACCGAGCCGACGCGGCTCGCGCCCAGCGCTCTCCCGCAACCCGCCCGCGAGGGCGAGACACGCCAGCGCCGGCGCAGTCACCCCCGGAAACTGCCAGAACCAGTCGACGGAAGCATGCGCGAGCCAGTACGCGAACGAGGCGATCGCGGCGCCAGCGAGGCCGACGCCGAACGTCGAGAGCTGCGCGCGGGCGAGCGCGAACGCGCCCAGCGCGGCCGCCAAGGCGGCGAGGATCAGGGCCACGCCGACGATCCCCGTCTGCGACAGGATGTCGAGCTGGATGCTGTGTGAATACAGCGGCTCCTCGTCGCTTCGCCGCTCGCGCAGGTACGGGACAGCGAAGTTGTCGGCGCCGATGCCGACCACGGGCGACGACCGCGCTTCCCGGAGCGCGACTCGCCAGAAGTCGTAGCGGTTGCTCCCGAGCCCACTCGTCAGATGCAGCTCCGACGAGGGTGGAGGCGCGCCTCGGCGAAAGTCGTCCCACCCGCGTTCGAGCCACCCGGACGGGCTGCTGACGACGAAGGCCGTAACGGTTGCGAGCACGGCGACGACGGCGGCCCCGGCAAGACCGATGCGACTCAGATTGCGAACGAGCCCCGCGGAGGGGTTGACGCGACGATCGACGACTGCGATCGCGAGTCCGACAACCGCGACCGCCGCGCCGGACGCGAGGACGACGGTCAGCGAATCCTGCAGCTCGCCGTCGAACCGAGGAGTGTCGAACGCCTCGTGGACATCCAGAAGCTGCGGCGCTGCGAGGGCGGTCGCGAGCGCGGCCGGCACGAGAGCAAGCAAAGCGCGCAGCCGCCCCGGCACGAGCGCGAGATAGACGATGAGCGCGATCGGGAGAGCAACGACCGAGCCGCGACTCTGGCTGAGGAACGCCAGCTCGAGCAGCACGACGGACACGCCGAAGAGCACCGCCCGCGCGGCTGGGTGTACCTCACGCCGAGCCGCGAGGTACGCCACCGGCCAGAGCGCGCCGAGCAGAATGGCAGCGGTCGCGTTGTAGTAGCCGGTCGGCTCCGCCAGCCGTCGACCGATGAAGGACGTCGTCGGATCCTCCGAAACGATCGCCGACGCCAGCGCGAAGACCACAACACCCGCGATTGCGACGGACAGCGCTCCGAGGAGCACCGCGGCATGGCGGACACGCCACGGCCAGAGTGCGAACGCTGCGAAGACGACGAGGTACAGCAGCGTCCGGTTCGCACCCTCCCACGCGTCGCCGCGGACGTCTGCCCAGGCGATCGAGCAGAAGCTCCAGATAGTGAAGGCGGAGAAGCAGGCGAGTGCCAGGAGCGTGCGACGCGAGGGCGCGACACCGCCCCCCAACCACGCGACCACCATGAGCAGGGCGCCGATGAAGAGCGCAGCCGGCATCCACGCCGTGGCGGAATAGCCGCCGTCGCGCGTCGTCCAGAGCACGAAGATGAGGGCGGTGGGGACGCCTGCCGCCAGCGGCGCCACCATGCTCGCTGCCCGCCCAGGCGCCTCGGCCACGGGGCAACCGTACCGCCATGGGCCAGGCTCTCCTAACGAGAAGGAACAGCGTCGCCGGCCACGATCGCCGCGGGCACGTCTTCAGTGAGGTGTCGCGCGAGCGCAGCGTCGCCGACCGCAGCTGTCGCCTTTGCGAGACCCGCCTCGCGAATGTGCGGCCCGTGCGCGTCGCTTGCGATCACGTCGACGAGGCCGAGCCCGAGTAGTCGCTCAGCGGTCAGCTTCGCGGCAGGGCCGAGGCGACCGTCGAGCGAAGCCGCCGTGATCTGCACGAGCGCCCCTTGGTCGACGAGCTCGCGGAGCACGGCCGGACGATCCTGGACCTCCGGGTTCCTCTCGGGATGCCCGAGCAACGGCACGATCCCCTGTGAGCGTAGAAGGCTCATCGCCCCCGCGAAGCCGTGCGGCCAGCCCCGGTACGGGAACTCGACGAGCACGTAGCGCCCCGTTTGGGCCAGCGTCAGCCGCGCCAGCTCCTCGGGCGGGATCTCGAACAGCCGCCCCAGCTCGACCTCGGCGCCGTGGAGCACCTCAACCGCGATCGCCTGCTCGGCGAAGTCGCGACGCAGAGCGTCCACCTCGAACTCCATCCGCGCGGCGCGCGTCGGGTAGTCCGTCCGGACATGCGGTGTCGCAGCGATCATCCGTACGCCCTCGGAGGCCGCGTGGCGAGCCATGGAGCGTGAATCTTCGAGCGAGCGGGCGCCGTCGTCGATTTCCGGAAGGATGTGGCAGTGGAGATCGATCATGTCTGAGCTGTCTGGCCCGTCAGATGGCGCCTCGCTTGGCTGGGCGCGACGCCAGCTGCTCGGACTCATGCTGGTCGCGGCAGCGATCCCGTGCACGGTCGTTGCGGCAACTGTCGTGCCGAAGGCGCCCCCGGCCGTCGGTGTGCAGTTCCACTGCACGTGGACCGACTACACGAACAGCACGCGGACGAGCGTCGCGGATCGGCTGCGCGCGGCCTCTGTGCAGTGGGTCCGCATCGACGTGGGCTGGAAGTCGCTTCGTCCCCGGCGCGGCTCGATCGGCCGCGCGTACCAGACCCGCCTCGACAACTGTGTCGACCTCGCGCGCCGACGCGGCTTTCGCGTGCTGCTCACGCTCGGGTGGACGCCGCGCTGGGCGAGCGCAGACGGCGACGACCGCTCTCCGCCGACTCAGGCGCGGGACTACGCAGCGATCGCCCAGTGGCTCGCTCGCCGCTACCGCGGTCGCGTCGCCGCGTACGAGGTCTGGAACGAGCCGAACCTGACCGACTTCTGGACGGGTACGGTCGAGGACTACGTTCGTGTGCTGCGCGCGGCCTATCCTGCGTTCAAGCGCGGCGACCGCAAAGCGCTTGTCGTCTTCGGCGGCCCCTCCGGGAACGACGACGTGTTCATCCGTCGCGCCTACGCCGCAGGTGCGCGGGGCTCGTTCGACGTCATGGCGACGCATCCCTACCAGGGGTCGGCCGACGCGCCGCCCGAGTACGTCGACGACGGGGAGCGCTGGTGGCTGACCCACGTACCTTCGGTCAGGCGGGCGATGATCGACGCCGGCGACGCCAAGAAGCCGATCTGGTTCACCGAGACAGGGTGGTCCGCTCACGCGAATGACCCCGACACCGCACGCTGGCGACTGGGCGTCGACGAGCGGATCCAGGCGGACTACGCAACGCGCATGCTCCGGCTTGTGCGGACGACCTACCCCTACGTCACCCATGTCTTCTGGTACAGCGAATGGGCGCGCCTCGAAGGTGAGGACGTGCACCTGCGCGGGTTCGGGCTCCTGAGGCCTGACCTCTCGCCGCGACCCGTGTACGACGCCCTCAAGAACCGTCCTTAGGGGCACTCGAGCAGCTTTCGGAGTATCGGTACCGCAACGCGTGTTGCGCTGTTCTCATCGGAGACGAGTGCGTGATGGTGCAGTCCCGGCAACGCGTTCACCTCGAGCACTACACCGCCGGTCGTTGCGAGCGGCTCCGTGACCGACCGTGCGATGAGGTCGACTCCGGCGAGGCGCAGCCCCACGGCCTTTGCTGACGCGACGACCGCGGCGCGGACGTCCGGGTGCAGCTCGTGCACGGTGTGGTTCTCGTGCGCGGCATTCTGGTTCGTCGCCGTCTTGACGGCGATAGTCGTCCCCGCGGGAAGAACCGAACGCGGGCCGAGGCCAGCAGCGCGCAGGGTGAAGAGCATCTCGTGGTCGATCCTAAGGAGCCACAGACCCGCTTGCCCGCGCGCAGCCAGCCGACGATCGTTCTCGGTCGCAACGAGCTGAGCGATCGTCGAGCGGCCGTCACCGGTCACGCGCGGCGCCTCCCGGCGAACGGCTCCGATCACCTCGCCGTCCAGCACGAGAATCCGGAACGATTCCCCCGGCACCTCCAGTTCGACGAGGACGCGTTCCGAGAATCGCCGGGCGACCAACCGAGCACGGCGGAGCTGAGCGGGTGTCCGCACGCCGCAGGTCACTCCCGCGCCAACTCCCGCGTCGGCCGGCTTGACGACCCAAGGGCACGGACCGAGCGCCGGGAGGCCCGCCGTTCCTGTGCGCCCGAGCTCAACGTGCGTCGGAACCGGGAGACCTCTGGCCGCCAGCATGCGGTGAACGAGTGGCTTGTCGAAGGAAACCTCGATTGCGGCCGCGTCGTCCAGCGAAACTACCTCCTGCTGCACGAGCGTCGACCGCCCACCCAGGCTGACCTCGAGGACTCCCGACCCTCCGTCCATCACGTCTGCGCCGACCTCGGCCGCGGCGTCCTCCCAGAGCCCGCGGTAGATGTGCGCCCGGTAGGTCCGAAGCAGCTCGAGTCCGGCGAGGCTTCGGAGCACGACCCGAGCGCTCCGTGGACCGACCGACCGGAGCAGATCGAGCCGGACGAGCAGATCGCGTGCGGGCGCGGAAAGCGTCACGGTCCGGCGCCGTCGATGTCGGATTCCAGTGCCGTCGGCGCTGCCGCCGGGCGGCGACGCAGCAGCTCGAAGAATCCGTGTGCATCCTCCGGGAACGCTCGTCGCTCATAAGAGGCGAGCACGCCGACATACACAGCGGCGGCGCTTGCGAGCGCGAGAAGCGGGCGGTCGACCAGCGCGATCATCGTCGCGGCGCATGCCGTCCCTGCGATCGCCGCGCCGCTGAGCATTCTTCGCCAGTGGAGGTCCCCGCAGATGCGTCCGGAGACGATGAGGAGGGGAATCGCCGCGAGGAACTGCGAGACCGATGTCCCGAGCGCCGCGCCGTCGAGCGACAGCCAGGGAATGAGGAAGAAGTTGCAGAGAATGTTCTGAAGCGCGACGACGCCGAGCACGATCGTCAAGACACGCTGCCTGTCCCGCGCGACGCAGAGCAGGCCGGCGAGGTACGCAACCGGGTAGAGCGGGATCGCAGGGGCAAGCAGCCGTAGCGCATTCGCTGCCTCGTCATAGTCGGCGCCGTACAAGAGCTCGACGATCGGTTCCGCGAGCACGGCGGCGCACAGCGCGAGGGGCAGGGTCGCAAGGATCGAGAACTTGATCGCACGTTCGAACACCGCGCCGACGGGCGGACTCGTCGTCGGGGTCAGCCGTGAGAACACGGGATACACTGCCGCGCCGATGCTCCAACCGACGAAGAGTGTCGCCTCGAAGAGCCGGTACGCCGCGCCGTAGTTACCAACGACGTCCTCCGACTCGAACGCCGCGAGCATCGCCGTGTCGACGCGGAACAACACCGTGCCGAACACGCCCGCGAGACCGATCGGAAGAGCGGCACGCATGAGCGGCCGCCAGACGCCGACGTCGAGCTCGAGTTGCGGGCGCACGACGTACCGGAAGAGCAGCGCGAGCGTGAACACGAAGGCGAAGAGCGCGCCTGCGAGATAGATGGCCGAGACTGCGACCACGCCTGCCCCGAGCAGCAGAGCAACGACGCCGACGATCGTCGTCAAGAACCGCTGAGCGCTCAGGGCGATCGGGATGAAGACGAGCCGTTCGTGCGCCTCGAAGACCGCGAAGCACGTGCCGCGCAACAGCTCGGCGACGACCGCAGTACCTAGGAGCGCCACAACGAGCACCGCCTCTTGGTTGCTCGTCGCCGAGGCATAGGCGAGCGCGAGCCCCAGCGCGGGAACCGCGAGGATCAGCTTGAGCGCGATGTTGTTGGCGAACTGGCGATCGACCTCGGCACGGTTTCTCGCAACTTCCCGCGTCAGGACGGAGTTCTGACCGAAGTCGGCCAGCACGGTCACGAGCGTCACAAGGGCCAGCGCGAACGTGAAGACGCCGAAGTCCTCGTCACCGAGCTTGCGGGCCATGACGATGAAGAGCACCGTCGTCGCCACCTTCGAAGCGAGGTCCGCGACGCCACGGTAGGCCGTGTTTGCGAAGATCCGGCGCCCCGTGCTCATCGATCGCCTCTTCGCAGCACGCGCTTCAACAGGGTCTTCTGCCGGTCAGGGATCCGTTCCGCTGCGAAGCGGCGGAGACGCTTCGCGCGGACGACGCCTCTCGTCCGGACAGCACCGCGTCCCGCCGGTATTACGTGTGCCCACCGCAGAAGCTGCTCGCTCTCCGCCCAGCGCCGCTTGAAGCCCTGTGCACCGGGACCGAAGTCGACGCAGCGCTCCCCACGTACAAACGCATCGCGTACCGCCTCGTCGAGGCACAGGATCGACGGCTCGCAGTCCGCGAACGCGTCGTCGAAGCCGCCGAGCCACGAAGAGACCGTCCCACCGGCGGCAAGAAGGATCTCGGCGGCGACGATCCGCCCGCCGGCCTCGATCACCCAGACCCGCAGGTGCTCTGGGGCGAGCGTCCGAGGCAGCTCTTCGACCATTCGCTCGACGCCCGGCGACAGAGCGCCCGTTCCGCCCCTGCTGTTCCACCGCGCGTGATGAAGCTCGACGAACGCCCCAAGCGCATTTGCGAGGTCTGCCGGCTCGACCAGGATCGGCCCCCTACCTCCGACGTCGTCCAGCCGGCGACGCCGTCTACGCATGGCCTTTCGGTACTTGGAGCTCTGCGACGCGATCCAGGCGACGTGGTCGCGACCGGCGATGTCGAGGAGGGGCGCCGCCGTCCTGCGCTCGTCGTCCACAGCGGGCCGCTTACCCCCCGGCCAGGATTCGCGCAGCAGGTCCGGCCACGGAGAGTCGTGAGGCACTCCCTCGAAGGCGACGGCGATCGGCACCTCGGTCGACTCCGCAAGGACGCGTGCCAAAGCGTCCGCCACCTCGCGCTCCCGCCCGGATCGCGCCACCGGCTCGACGGAGGTCGACGTGCCGGAAGCGAGGAACCGCAGCCACCGTCCGCCGGGGACCGGCTCGTAGAGCGGAGCGACTCCGATCAGGTCGTCGCCGTCGTAGACGAGCACGGTGCGTAGGCGTGCCCCCTCAGGCGAGGCATTCCGCCACCACGGCAGCATCCAACCGGAGAGCGCATACGGCCGCCCGGCCGCGATGGCCAGCTCGTCCCACTGCGAACGGGCAGACTCGAGTTTGGCGACGTCCTCGACGAGCTCCCCGCGCACGGGATGCGAGTGTACGGCACGTCCTGCGAGCTCCCTGCTCTGGCTCTGCGACGATCCGGAGGTGTCGATCCCTCCACCTCTCGCGCTGACCTACCACGGCGTCGCAGACGTCCCGTTGCGGCGCGACCGGCACCACCTGTTCGTCCGGCCGCGGGATCTGAGACGCCAGATCGCGAAGCTCCGCAGCTGGGGCTACGAGCTCGTGACATTCGGCGAGCTGGCGCGTCGCGCGGCCCGAGGAGAGGCGGCCGGCTCCGCGGCGCTCACCTTCGACGACGGCTTCGTGGACAACCTCGAGACGCTGGTGCCTCTCCTCTACGAGGAGGGAGCGCCGGCAACGGTCTTCGTCGTCTCGGGTTGGCTCGGCGACGTGCACCCGGTCGCCAGCTGGACCCGGCTGATGACGGACGACGAGGTGCGTGAGCTCGCCCGAGCGGGGATCGAGGTCGGCGCGCACACGCACACCCACCCGGACCTGACGAAGCTGAAGCGCGACGGCGCGTTGGCCGAGCTCGTCGAGTCCAAGGAACTGCTGGAGCGCGCGACCGAGCAGCCGATCGACGTCGCGGCGTATCCCTTCGGTGCGGCCAACGCCGCCACGCGCCTGCTCGCATGCGAAGCGGGCTTCCGGGCGGCGTGCCGGACGCTGGGGCAAGGCCGTTGGAAGGACCCCTACGACCTCCCCCGCCAGGCGATGGAGAACCGCGCGAGCGATCTGGGGCTCTGGCTGAAGCGCGAGGGCCGCTACGAGACGCTGATGCGCTTCTATCCCGCGCGCGTCGTTCGCAAGCTGAGCCGTCGCGGAAAGGCGCTCCTCGGGTGACCGATGAGGTAGCGCTGGAGCACGCCGTGGACGAGCGGGCCTCGGACTGGGACGAGCTCGCCACGCGGACTGCCGCGCTGCCCTTCGTGCGGCCCGGGTGGATCCGGTCCTGGTGGGAAGCGTTCGGCCACGGTGACCTCGCCGTGCTCGTCGCCCGACGCGACGGTCGGGTCACGGGAGTGCTCCCGATCCAGCGAGTCGGCGGCCGCGTTCGACTTCCGGCGAACATGGAGTCCGGCGCATTCGAGCTCGTGGCCGAGGACGACCGCGCCCGTGGTGCGCTCGTGGTAGGTCTTTATCGCCTGCCCTCCTGGTCGACGGAGCTCCAGTTCCTCGATGTGAACGGCGGCGACTTGCCGGTCGCCCGTCGCGAGGCGGACGCTGCGCGACGCCGCCGGACCGAGCGGTTCGTCGAGCGTTCCCCCTACGTCCCCGTCGTTGGCGGCTTCGATGTCTTCCTGGAAAACCGGAGCGCGAAGCTGGTCGCCGATGTGCGCCGCCGGCGTCGTCGACTCGCGGAAGAGGCCGGTAGCGTCGAGCTCGTCGTCTCGGACGGCAGCGAGCAGCTTCACGCGCTCCGCGAGGCCGGCTACGCCCTCGAAGCTTCCGGCTGGAAGGGCGAGGAACGCACCTCGATCGGAGCGCGACCTGCGGCGCGCCGGTTCTACGACGCCATGACAGAGTGGGCTGCCGAGGAAGGGATTCTGCGGCTTGCGTTCCTGCGTGCCGGCGGCCGCGACGTCGCGTTCCAGCTCGGGATCGAGAGCGACAACGTCTACTACTTCTGCAAGGGCGGCTACGACGTCGAGTACCACCGGTTCGCGCCCGGCAAGCTCCTCGTGCACGACATGTTGGAGCGCGCGTTCGAGCTGCGCCTGCGCTCATTCGAGTTCCTCGGCGACGCGGAGGCGTGGAAGCTCGACTGGACCGACGCCGTGCGCGAGCGCCGCGCACTCGAGACGTTCGACCGCTCGATCCGCGGTTCTGCGGCGTGGGCCGCCGAGCGGTACGGGCGACCCGTCGCGAAGCGCGCACGCCTCAAGACGGCGCTGCTTGCAGCGCGCCGCGGTCTCGCGCGCGTGCGGCGCTAACCCGAGCCTGGGCTCGGCGGGCGTAGGTTCTCGTGCTGGAACGCGTCGGAGTGGAGGCCTCGGCGGTAGATCTCCACACGCAAGAGCTCTTCCAGCCGCACGTTGCAGAGTCGGACGCGCGGGCCGAAGTGGTTCATAAACTGGAACTGGCTCGACTTGTTGGGCGCCTCGAAGGTGACGGTGTCGAGCCCGAAAGCGGAGGCGAAACGATCGGCGAACGCGGCGTCGAGACGTCCGTGCTCGTCGAACGTCCCGACGCCCGCCGCGCTCTCACGCGCCTCGACGACGATTTCCCGCGCACCGACGTCGAGCCAGTGCTTTCCCTGTTCGATCAAGTCGTCGACTACGGAGTTCGTGAAGGCGCCGCCGTGCTTCTTCCCGAGCTCGAACTGGATCTCGAGCCCGCGCTCGTGTGCAAGGCGTGCGATGTCCGAGGGCTCGAGCGCCAGGTCTGTGAAGCCCTCGCCGCACTCCACTCGCGTCGCACCGACGTCCGCGCAAAGGTCGAGGTACTCCTCGAGTCGTTCCTGTTGGACGGCGACCTCGAACGGCCCACCACCGGTCGTTGTTGCGACGCCGCACCGTTTCGCCGCGTCGAACTTCCGGCGCGTTGCGCCTTCGTCGGCGATCAGCCAGCACGCCATCGAGATCTTGAGGATCGACATCAAGTGTCCGCTTTGCTCGAGGTGGCTCTCCACCGTGACCGGGTCGTACCCGGGATCGAACGGGCTCGTGGCGGGCTCGAGGTCGCGGACCCCGAGACTCCGCAGAAAGTCGCCCGTGTGATGCTCGCCGCTCACGTCGGCTCCGAGAACAGCCCGAAGCGCCCTGGGCCCGCCGCGCCTCGTGCCTTCGTCAGCAGGAAGCGACCGGCCATGGCGGCGAACGGTAGCGGGTCGTCGGCGGCGAACCAGGCCGCCTCATCGACTCCGCGAAACGCGCGTGCCCAGTCGCCGACCGTGAGCGCGCCGTCGCGGAAGTAACGCCGCGACGAGACGAGGTCGAGGTTCTCGACGAGCCAGCGCCTGCCCTCGCGAGGGCGGGACGACGGAACGGTCTGACCGGTGAGGTCGAGATACGCCGCACGTACGACGTCCAGCCCGTCGGAGCCGACGAACAGGCGAAACGACGCGCCCAGGCGCGGGTTGACGTCGAGGAGCTTGTACCGGCCGTCGCGGGCGTCGTAGCGCCAACCGATATCGAGCACCCCACGATACCCGACCTGGTGCATCAGCTGCACGGTCGATGCCTCGACCTCGTCGTTCCGGAGACAGATGCCGAGGCTCGTCATGCCCGTGTAGGGAGGGAACTGGCGCAGCTTTCGACCCGTGACCGCGAACAGGCAGCGCGACAAGGCGTCGAAGTAGCCGTTGAACATCCAGACCGACTCCGCACCACCCGGGATGTACTCCTGGAGCATCAAGTTCGGATCCTCGGGATCGGCGAGGCGACCGTAAGCAGCCCGGAGCTCGTCCGCGGACTCGACGATCACCATGCGGACACCCGTTCTCGCCTGCAGCTTCCACGAGTCGATGCCCTTCACGACGACGGGGAAGACCGCGTCCGAAAGAAACCGCTCGACGTCGCTATCCGATTCGGGGAAAGCCGTCTCCGGAGTCGGCACGTGGAGGCGCTTGCACAGGAGATACATCTGCTTCTTGTCGTACAGCGTGTTCGCGACGCCCTCCGGTTGTTCCGGGAACACGAACCATTCAGCCAGCAGTCGGGCGTTCTCCGACAGGAACACGCTCGACACGTCGTCGGTCGCTAGGAGAACTGCCTTGCGCCCGATCCGCGCCGCGAGCGCCTCGAGCATCGCGAGCGGATCGTCCTCCGGTCGCTCGTCGCGATTCCAGAAGATGCGCTTACGTGCGTATCGCGAGCGAGCGGCAGGTGCGCTGGGATCGTCGTGGAACGTCCAGGTCTCAACGCCGAGCCTGCCGAGTGAGCGCGCCATACCCAACGTCGCGTGGTCGAAGAGCTCGGGAACGAGCTTCAGGCCTACGAAGGGCGTGCTCGTGTCGACGGTCACCGACTCAGCTCATCCCAGGGAGCTCGATCAGCTCGCTCCCCGATAGGGCGAACGCCGACGTGAGGTCGTCGACGTGCGCGAGGATGAAGTCGAGGTCACGGAGTTGGTCCGTGCGGCGCAGGTACTCGACGCTGTTGCTGTTGAGAAACGCCTCGACCGGCTCGTTGCCCCACTGCGCGATCAAGCTCTCCGTCTGCTCGTTCTCTGGCTGGTGGCCGAGCTGCACGAGGCGCGAGGCGATCCACGCCGCACAGAGTTGATCCTCCTCCCGGAACTCTCCGCGGGCCCCGGCTCCGACGATCGCCACGCGCTCGTGCCGTGCCGCCGCGCGACTCTGCGCCTCAACGTTGCGCAACGAGGCGGCATAGGCAGCCTCCGCGCCCCGGGACTCGTGCAGGACCTGAGTCCCCGAGGTCGAGAGCAGAACGACGGGCCGACGGTTGCCGGGCTGCGCCGCCAGCGCCGCCGGGCTGTTTTGGAGCTCGAAGCCGAACGGGACGCTGCCGCCGAGCTCTCCCATGAGCAGTGGATCCTCGAGCTCTGCCGCCGTCGCGAGAGCGTTTTCCAGGGTCGGCACGGGAAAGCACCGCCGGCCGAGCGCAACGGCCGTTTGCGCTGTCGTCGTCGCCCGGATCACATCCACCGCGACGATGGCATGGTCCGAGACGTATCTCGCCACGCTCGCCGGGAAGCAGTCGATGACGACGGTCGCCACCGCGAGACCGTAGCCGACACTCTTTCCACGGACCCCGAGGTCTATCCTGCGCGCGCGATGCGGTTCTCAGTTGTCATTGCCACTCTGCGCCGCCCCGAGCTGCTCAGGGAGACGCTGGCGAGCGTGGTCGCGACGGTCCCTCCGCCGAGGGAGATCGTGGTCGTCGACGGTGACGAAGCAGGCTCGGCGAGAGAAGTCGTCGAGTCGATTTCCGCGCCCGCGGGCACGTTGGTCTCGTACGTCGCCGGCGTGCCGAACGTGACTCATCAACGAAACGAGGGCACGCGTGTCGCGTCGGGCGACGTCGTCGTCTTCGTCGACGACGACGTCGAGCTTGACACACGCTTCTTCGCTGCTCTGAGCGCCGCCTACGAGGATCCGAAGGTCGTCGGCGCGACAGGTCGGGTGATCGAGCCGCAGGCACATCGCGTGGGCGACCATCGCTCCCGCGTCCGTCGATGGCTGCTCTCAGGCGGGAGGCTCGGGACATTCACGACGTTCGGCTACCCCAGGTACATCCTGGACACCACGCGTGCGCAAGACCTCGAGATGATGCCCGGCTGCCTGATGACCGCGCGCCGGGAACTGGCCCTCGCAGTCGGTTTCGACGAGAGCTTGGAGGGCTACGCCCTCGCAGAGGACGAAGACTTCTCGTATCGGCTCTCCCGGCACGGGCGTATCCGCTTCGATCCTGCGGTCAGCCTCTGGCACAAGAAACTCGGCTTCGGGGAACGCGATCCACGCGCATTCCACCGAAAGGTCGTGGTCAATCGCGCGTACCTTTTCCGAAAGAATTTCCCGCAGACGATCCGCGCGCGCACGAGGTTCGTCCTCCTGATCCTGCTGATGATCACGCACCGTGTCGCCAATCGAGACGCGCAAGGCGCCCGTGGGCTCCTCGAGGGCAGCGTCGAGGCGTGGCGGAGGAGGTAGACCCTCTCGGGATCGCGTTCGTCTCCTCCCACGCGCGAAAGGGTGGATCCGAGCGATACCTCGAGTCGCTGATCCGTCGGCTCGGCTCGGATTGGACACGTGTTGTGGTGTGCCTGGAGCGGGGCCCACTGGCCGACCGTCTGCGGGAAAACGGGATCCCGGTCGAGGTCGTCCACTCCTCGGGCCGGCCACTTTCCGTTGCGGCCGCTGCGTGGCGATTACGCGCGGTGCTGCGGCGCACGCGACCGGCCCTCGTACACGCGAACGGCGTAAAGGCTGCGCTTGTCGCGGGCCTCGCAACGCTCGGGACGAGCACGCCGGTCGTCTGGGTGAAGCATGACTTCAGCTGGGATGGCCCCCTGTCGGCGCTCATCGCGGGGCGATGCCGGTTCGTCGTCGGAGTCAGCGAGGCTGTGACGAGGTCGCTCCCCCGACGCGGTCGCGTGCGCGTCGTGCCAACGGGGGTCGACGCCGTCCCGGCCTTCGCAGCAGCGGGCGAGACAGTCCAAGGGAACCGAATCGGTGTCTTCGGCTACCTGCACCCCGTCAAAGCGCAACTCGAGCTCGTCGAGGCGGCACCCCGCGTGCTCGAGCGAGTGCCAGATGCCCGGTTCCTCGTGGTCGGGGGCGACGACCCCAGCGTTCCGGGCTACCGCGAGATCGTCCTCGAACGCGTCCGTGCGCTGGGGCTTGAGCAAGCCATTTCCTTCCTCGGTCATCGCGAGGATGCGCGGGAGATCATGCGAACCTGCTCGGTGGTAACGGTCACAACGCTTTCCCGCGGTGAGGGGTTCGGCCTTGTTGCCGTCGAGGCGCTCCTGGCCGGTAAACCGGTGGTCGGGTACGCGCTCGGCGCGCTGCCCGAGGTGGTGGGCGAGTGCGGGAGGCTCGTCGAGCCGGGCAATCGAGTCGCGCTCGCGGACGCACTCGTAGAGCTGCTCGAGAACGACCGTCTCCGCGACGAGCTCTCCCGCTGCGGCGAGCGGCGAGCCCTGGAGCGGTTCTCGCCCGAGCGTTGGATCGCCGAGATGCGAACGATCTACCGAGAGGCAGTCTGATGCCCGAACGGATCGACCCGATTTGGCCTGTGATCGCCGCGCTCATGGCGGCGGCCGTGCTTGGCGCGATGAGCCTCGCCACAGGGTTCGGCCTGCTGAAGATTTCGACCACGGTCGGCAACTCAGCGACGGTGATGATCTTTCTGCTGGTCGTCGGGCCGCTGGTCGCACTCGCGACATTCCTGTCCCCCCGGATCGCTATCGCGGCAACATTCGCTGCCTTCTTCGCCGGCCCGGAGGAGACAAGAGCGGCGATCTTCTTCTTCGGGATCCTCGTGATTCTCGGGCGCATCGCGGTCGGGCGCACGCCGATCGCCTGGTCACCGCCGCTCTGGTGGGCCGCAGCTTTCGCGAGTTGGTCGTTCGTCCTCATCGGCTATGCCGTGGAGCCCAACCTCGCCACGAAAGAGGTCGTGCTTCTGTTCGCGGGTGTCGTCTTCGCGTGCATCGTGCTCGCTGCCTGCCGCACGATGGATGACGCTCGCTGGATCGCCGGCGTCTTCGTCCTCGTTGGCGCCGCAATAACGGCTCGCGCGTTCACCGACCTGAGCCAACTGAAGACGACGTTCCAGGGGGCGTCTGTCGAGGGTCGCCTGGCAGGGGACTTTGGTTCGCCGAACCAGCTCGGCTCGTTTTGCGCGATGGCGACGTTTGTCGCCGCCGGGCTCGCGCTCGGCGGCAGAACCGTGATCACGCGGATCGGCGCCGCGCTCGCGATGGCGGTCCTCCTGCTCGGTTTGACCTTCTCTCTGTCCCGCGGTGCCTGGATCGGATCGATTGCCGGTTTTGTCTTCCTGCTCTTGTCCCTTCGGCAGGCGCGGCGAATCGCGCTCGCGATCGGACTGCCGATGATCTTGATCGCGTGGGCGCTGGGCTCCTTCGCCGCCGAGAACACGCAGATCAAGGTCATTACGCAGCGGGTCGGTGCGCTCACGTTCACGAGCCCCTACGACGCGCGTCCGGCGATCTGGGACGAGGCGTTGCGCGAGATCCGCACGCGTCCTTGGACGGGCTACGGCCCAGGCAGCTTCCCCGTCTCGAGCCTACGAGCGGGTGCCGAGACGAGGTCGACCTATGCGCTACACGCGCACAACATCTTTCTCAACGTCGGCGCCGAGTCGGGCCTCCCCGCGCTGGCGATGCTGCTCGGCTTGATCGGTGCGCTGGCGCTTGCAGGACGACGCGCATTACGTGGCGCACGCGAGCGAGGTGACTTCCGCGATGCAGCGTTCATTGCCGGGGTCCTCGCCGCCCTCGTGAGCGTGCTCGGTCAGGCGTTTGTCGACTACACGCTGCGCAACGTCGTCATCTACGTCGCGCTCTGGGGTCTGATCGGGATCCTACTCGTGGCGAGGCGGACAGCTTCGGGTCAGACGCGCCGCCATGACCGCCACCGGCGCGACCCGCTATTCGGCTCGGAGCAGGCGGTACGTCGGTCGAGGCCATCGGGCTGACTGGGCGGCCTCCCGGCGCTGGGGCTTCGAGCGTCCCTTCGGAGGGACCTGCGCGGGCGCGGTCGTCGGCGGCGGCGCAGTCGTGGTGGTCGTCGGCGGAGCGGTGGTCGTAGGCGGCGCAGGCGCTGTCGGGGCGGGTGCCGACGGAGACGTGGTGCTCGGCGCAGGTGCAGGTGCCGGTGCCGAGGAGAGGTACGCATGCAGCGCCGTGTACGCGGGCTTCGGAGAGAGGTCTCGGTTGAGCAGCCCGTAATTGTCCAGCTGAGCGTTGCCGCTTGCGAGGTTGCGCTCGTTGTACCAGAACATGTTCGTGACATACGGGAAATTGGCATTGACGTACTCGATTGCCCTGACGAGATAATCCGCCTGCTGCTCTGCGGTTACACCGCGGTTCCAATTCTCGACGTCGCTCCAGTTCGCGTGCGAGGACCAGCCAAACTCGGTGAACCAGATCGGCTTGCTTCCGTCGCCATTCGCCTTCATCAGCTCGTAGACGGCGGCAACGTGCGCGAGCGTGTACTTCGTCCCGTCGTCTGGAGTTTCGGGCGGAGCGTCGGCCATCCCCATGTACGGGTGTGTCGCCATGACGTCGAACGCACCCTTTGCTCCGGCGTCGTACACCGACTTGAGCCAGGCCGTGTCGTTCGTTGACGGCCCTCCGAGCACGACGAGGGCGTTCGGATCGCCTGCCTTCAGGCCGGCGTAGCCTGCACGCAGCAGCTCTGTGTATTCCGCTGCGCTCCCTGCGAAGAAGTCATTCAGGTTCGGCTCGTTCCAGACCTCCCACGCGTTGATGCGGCCGCGAAAGTGCGCCCCGGCCCACGTTGCGACGCGCGAATAGTCAGCGACGTTCTGCGGCGGCACGTTGGTGGCGCCTCCGCCGTTGGCCCACGAGGGCGTAGCCCACAGTGTCGCCAGCACCTTGAGCCCTCGCGCCCGAGCCTGATCTACGGCGCGGTCGGCGAGGTCGACGTACCACTGGCTGTAGCTCGCTGAGCCCTGCTCCTGAAGCGACGCCCAGCCAAGGTCGATCCGCACCCATTGGACACCCGCAGCCTGCAACTTGTCGAGGAGCGCGGCACGCTCGGCGTCGGTGTAGTCGGCCCAGGTGGCATGGAACTGCACGCCGAAAGCGGGAGGCGTCGACGCAGGTTGCGTCGTTGCACTCTGTGCCGCTTCGGCGAGGCCTGCCGAGAAGAGTGCGGTGACGACGAGAACGAAGCTGAGCACGCGCACATAGCGCGGCATCAAGGTTATGCGACTCCTCCCCACTACTTTGGCTATCGGCGGGCTTTGCCGGCCTGCCGGATCCCCCGAAAGCGTCACTCGAACGAGGGAGGGGTGACGCACTGTCACCCGAACGGGGAAACGACCTTGTGCGCTAGATTCGCGTCGCACGATTGCCGACGGCCAGCGGACCCGGGTACCGGCGCGTGACACACACCATGAGCGAGCAAGCACTTCCCGACCTTGTAGATGCCCTACGCTGGCGCTGGAAGCCCGCGGTCTTGATTGCGGCTTGCATCTTCGCCGGAGCCCTGCTCTATGTCTCGACCCTTCCGGCTCAGTACGACGGCCAAGCCGTCATCGCGATCTCCCCACGTCCCGACGCGCCATCGGCGGGGGCCGACACGGTTCGTGTGGGCGCACCGAAGTTTGTTTCGTTCGTCGAGGCGCCAAAGACCGCCGCACAGGTCTCGGCCGAAGTCGGAGAGAGCCGCGCGACGCTCGAGGAGTCCGTCAACGCCACCGTGCCCGTCGATACCGGCAATGTTGCGATCACGGTTCGACACCCTGATCCACAACGTGCAGCGGTGATCGCGAACGTCTATGCGAGACGCGTGCTGGAGTTCGCCGCCAAGGACCCGCTCCTCAGCGCCCAGCTCGTGGCACAAGCGATTCCGCCGACACAGCCGGCCGCGCCGCCGCGAAGGCTGCTCCAGGCAGCTTCCCTGATCGTTGCGGTGCTCGTCGGGATCGCCGTGTCGCTGCTGCTCGAACGTGGTCGCCCGCGCCTCCGGTCGTGGAGGGACATCGCGCGCGCGACGGGGTACCCGATCCTCGGCCGCATCCCCCGCTCCCGCATCCTTCGGGCACGGCCCACGGAGGCGTTCTCCGACCCGGTGACAGGAGCGGCCTTCCGAACGCTTCGCGCGAATCTCGAGCCCCAGATCCGGGAGCGCAAGATCAGAGTGCTCCTCGTGACTTCGCCCGGCAAGGCCGAGGGCAAGACGACAGTCTCCGCGTTGCTCGCAGAGTCCCTAGGCCGTCTCGGGATGAGCGTGCTGCTCGTCGACGCCGACCTTCGACGCCCGCGCCTCGCCCCACTCGCACAGGTCGACGGTCGGCCTGGCCTGTCCGACATCCTCCGCGACCGCGTTCCCCTCGAGCGCGGAGTTCATCCCGGCTGGTCCACGGACCTCGATCTGCTCCCGACGGCCGCCGACCCAGAGGCGGGCGATCTTTTGGCGCGACGTTTCGCGGACGTCATGGAGGAGGCGAAAAGAAAGTACGACATCGTCGTGATCGATAGTCCGCCACTGCTGGGCACCGACGATACGAGGGCGCTCGCTCCGATCGCGGACGGTGTTCTCATCGTTGTGGCCGCGGGATCGGTCGCAAGCCCGGTGAACGAAGCGATTCTCGCGGTCGAGTCTTTGAAGGCGCCCCTGCTGGGGATCATCGGCAACCGCATCAAGGAAGCGCGCAGCCTTTACTACTCCAGCTAACGGTTCGCGATCACCACTCGGTAGAGCGCGGCGACCGCACCGGTGGTGACGCGAACATCGTGAAAGCGCTCGGCCCGGGAACGCGCTGCAGAGCCCTCCCCCCGGGCTAGGGCTGGATCGAGCAGCCGGCGCGCGAGGGCATCGGCAAGCGCGCGTGTGTCCGACGTCGGCACAACGGCACCCGCCTCATCCGAGATCGCCTCGCGCGCACCTGCCACCTGTGTCGCGACGACGGACCGACCTCGCCCCATTGCCTCGAGCATCGTCAGCGCCATTCCCTCGCGTCGGGAAGGGACGGCGACGACGTCGGCAGCCGCCAGCCAATCCGGGACATCCACTCGCTCCCCTGCGAACAGGACGCTCTCGTGGGCACGTTCGCGCAGTGCACGCTCGTCGCGGCCTGACCCGACGAGCGCGAGCCTTGCCGAACCGAGCCGCGCGAGCACGCCTGGCCAGCTCTCGAGGAGGATGTCCTGTCCCTTCTCCCGCGAGAGGCGGCCTACGCAGACGACCAGCGGCGCGGCGGCGTCCAGGCCAAGCCGGGTGCGTGCTTCCAGACGATCAGCGTCGGTCGCCGCCGAGAACCGATCGAGGTCGATGCCGTTCGGGATGACGACGTAGCTGCCGGCGATGCGCTCGGCTCGGCCCAACTGCAGTTCGTCCTCGCTTACGCACACGATCGCGTGAGCCCAAAGCGCTGCGAGCCGCTCCCAGTGCTTCGTGGCGCGCCGGAGAGCGCCGGTAACCGCGAGAAACGGCCAGCCGTGGGGCTGGAAGATCGTCGTCTGCCTTCCCCGCAGCACCGCGCGCCCCGCCAGACCGGCCTTCGAGGCGTGCAGGTGCACGACGTCGTACTGCTCATTCCGCAGGATCCGCGCGAGCCGAGCCATCTCCAGGAGGCTCCTCGGGCTCGGCGCACGTCGCGCGCGCCAGAGGACATGCCTCGCCCCGGCAGCCGAAGCGTAGGGCGCCAGCGTGCCAACGTCGCCGGGAAGCAGGCCCGCGGTCGGACACGCCACCGTGACCTCCCAGCCGCGTCGGAGCTGGTCATCCACGAGAGCCCCGACGGCGTTCGCGACGCCGCCCTCGCACGGCTGGCTGACGTGCAGGACACGCATCACGGGTTTACGCGCGCGACTCGTCGATCGTGAGTGGGAACTGTTCGGAAAGAGCCATCGCGTCGCGATCCTACGCGGCGGGATACTCTTTCTCGTTCACGGGAGCGTGTTCGCCCGCCCCCGTGGCTTGCGAGGCGGTTAGCGTGGGATCGTGCCCGCCGACCACTTCCGCCTGGCCTTCATCTGCACGGGAAACCGTTTTCGGAGTCCTCTCGCCGCCGCCGTCGCGGCCGACGCGGTTGCGGGCCTGCCGGTCACCGTGGAGTCGGCCGGCCTGCTCGAGCTAGGCGAGGTGGGAGCGCTCATCGAGGCAATCGATGCGGGCCGCGTGTTCGGAGTCGACCTCGCCGCGCATCGGTGCCGTCGGCTCGCGCCAGGGAGCCTGACCGGAACCGACCTTGTGATCGGCTTCGAGCGCAAGCACCTGAACGCGGCGATCGCCGACGGCGCCGCGAGCGTCGCGCACGTCTTCACGCTTCCTGAAGCGGTCAGCCTCCTCGACCGGGTCGACCGACCAACCGACTCGGAACCGGTCGCACGGGCGCGCGCACTCGTGCGCAGCGCTCATGAGGTCCGCGCAAACCTCACCCAGCAGCCACCCGGCGAGATCCCCGATCCGCTCGGCCAAGCCGATTCCCTGCAGCGGAAGATCGCCGGGAGCGTTGCGGATCTGTCGAAGCGGCTCGCGGCGGCCCTGTTCGACTCGACGGGTAGAATCACCCCTCCATGAACGCGGCACGCGCAGGCGCCGGCTGCGCTCTCATCACCGGCGGCGCCGGGTTCATCGGCTCCCACCTCACCGAGCTACTCCTCGCCGACGGCTGGGAGGTCTACGCGCTCGACGACCTCTCGACCGGCTCGCAGCGGAACGTTGCCCACCTGCGCGACCGGCGCGACTACCACCTCGTCGTCGACTCGGTCCTGAACCAGGCGGTCGTCAGCGAGCTCGTGCACCGTTGCGACGTCGTCTTCCACCTCGCCGCGGCGGTCGGCGTTCGGCTGATCGTCGAGCAGCCCGTGCACACGCTCGTGACGAACATCCAGGGGACCGAGACCGTGCTCGAGTACTGCAACCGCTTCGGCCGGCGCGTGCTCGTCGCGTCGACGTCGGAGGTCTACGGCGACCACCGCGAGGAGAAGCCGCTCGAGGAGACCGCTCGCCGCGTGTACGGGCCGACGACGGAGAAGCGCTGGCTTTACGCGGACTCGAAAGCAATCGACGAGTTCCTCGCGCTCGCGTACCACCAGGAGCGCGGTCTCGACTGCGTGATCGTGCGCCTGTTCAACACCGTCGGCCCGCGCCAGAGCGGCCAGTACGGGATGGTCATCCCCCGCTTCGTGCAGAACGCGCTCTCCGGCACGGCGCTCGATATCCACGGCGACGGGATGCAGACCCGCTCGTTCTGCCACGTCGAAGACACGGTCCGCGCGCTGAAGGACCTGATGGACGACCGCTCGATCAAAGGTGAGATCTTCAACGTCGGGTCGACCGACCGCATCACGATCCTCGAGCTCGCCGAGCGGATCAAGCAGTTGACCGACTCGCAGTCGGAGAACCTTTTCGTGCCCTACGACCAGGTCTACGGCCAGGGGATCGAGGACACGCTCCATCGCGAGCCCGCGATCGACAAGATCGGCGCCGCGATCGGCTGGGCGCCGACGCGGAACCTCGAGGACATCCTGCGCGACGTGATCGAGCACGCGAGACGTGCGCCGGTGCTGCCCGAGGCCGAGCCGGTCGTCGCGCCCTAGCGCAGCCGTCGCAGCAACGGCGACGTCCGGAGCCGGAAGCCGGCGGTCGTGTCGTGGCGGTACACCGCCAGCCTCGGCAGGCCGAAGCGGTCGCTGCGCACCCTGCCGGGCTTCACCGCGAACGCCGCGGCGTAGCCCGCGCGGCGCGCCGCTCTCCGCACCCGGTCGTCCTCCTCACCGTACGGGTACGCGAGGTACCGACACGGCACGCTCAGCTCGTCCTCGAGCTCGACCTTGGACTCGCGCAGCTCGCGATCCAGGTCTGCGTCGGAGAGCCGCGGCAGATGCGGATGCGACACAGTGTGCGAGCCGATCTCCACGCCGCCCGACGCCGCCGCACGAAGCGCCGAGAAGTCCATCGTCGCGAACGCGGCGGGGTCGGCTGCCGCGTCCTCTCGGAGCTCGGGCACGTCGAACGGACGGCCGTCACGCGCAGTGCCCGTGCACGCGAAGATCGTGGCCGGGACGCCGAGCTCGGCCAGGAGCGGCAAGGTATCGGCAGCGCTCCGGTAGGCGTCGTCGAACGTCACGTGGAGCAGGCGGCCCCGCCGCTCGACCGCGTCGGTCGCCGTGACGGGCTCGTAGCCGCGGCGAAGCAGCGACCTGAGCTGCGACTCGAGCGTCTCTCGCCGGACGGCAAGCCGCTGCGGCTCTCCTTCGACGACCGCGTGGTAGCAGAGGACGAGCGCCCTCAACCGACAAGCTCGTGAGTCACGACGTTCGAGTTCTCGCGCAAGCGCACGGTCACCGCGTCGAGCACGTCCTCGCGGTCGAGCCGCAGCTGCACGGCGGCCGAATCGACGACGGACGGCCGCTCGACGAGGTCGGCGACCGTCTCGGCGGCACTCGCGCCGCCGGAAACACGCGGAAGCGCGAATCCCTCGAACGCCCGGTCACCCGCCGGAAGCGGCACGACCTGCAGCTTCGCCTCAGCCGCGTAGCGGTCGTCCGCCAGCACCAGATAGGCGTTGCCGGCGGCAAGGCCGAGCACGACGGCGGCGACGATCGGCTTCCAGTGCGCGAGAACCCTCAATCTGCTCGTGGTCTCTTCCCTCCGCAGCGCGCTCGTCCTGCGGGCAGTATTCCGCACGTGCCCGGCAAGCCTGGACGTGTCGTCGTCACCGGAGGAGCCGGCTTCATCGGCTCGCACGTCGCCGACGCGTTTCTCGCGGACGGCGCAACGGTGCTCGTGATCGACGATCTCTCGACCGGTCTGGAGGCGAACGTCCCCGCCGCCGCCGAGCTCCAGCGCGTGGACATCGTCGATGCGCGCCAACTCCGGGAAGCGCTCGACGGCTTCAACCCCGACGTCGTCTGCCACCTCGCGGCGCAGGCGAGCGTCACCGTGTCGGTCGAGCGCCCGGAGCACGACCTCGAAGTGAACGTCCGGGGGACGCTGATCGTCTGCGAAGCGGCACGCGCCGCGGGCGCCCCGGTGGTCTTCGCATCGACCGGCGGCGCGATCTACGGAAACGATGCTCCGCTGCCCACGCCGGAGTCGTTTCCGCCCGCACCGCTCGCGCCGTACGGTGCGTCGAAGCTCGCCGGGGAGGCGTACGTCGCAACCTGGGGGCGCCTCCACGGGCTCCCAAACGTCGTGCTGCGCCTCGGCAACGTGTACGGGCCGCGACAGCAGCCACACGGCGAGGCCGGCGTCGTCGCGATCTTCTCCAACCGTTTGGCTCGTGGCGAGCAGCTCGTCGTGTACGGCTTTGGCGAACCGACGCGGGACTACGTGCACGTAAGCGACGTTGCGCGCGCCTTCGCCACCGCGGCCTCCGCCGGACGCTCGGGCACGTTCAACGTCGGCACCGCTCGAGAGACGAGCGTCCTCGAGTTGCTCGAGATCCTGCAGCGCGAGGCCGGCACCGGGGTTCAGCCGGAGCTGATGCCCCTCCGCCCCGGCGAGCTCGAGCGGAGCGCGCTCGACCCTTCGGCGACCGAGCGCGAGCTCGGCTGGCGCGCCGAGATCGCCGTCGAGCAAGGGTTGCCCGAGACGTTCCGCGAGTTCGTCCCGTCGGCGTAGCTACGCGCGCTCGCGCAGCGCGGGGAAGAGGATCACGTCACGGATCGTGTCGCGACCCGCGAGCACCATCGTGAGCCGATCGATACCGAGCCCGAGACCGCCGGTGGGCGGCATCCCGTAGGAGAGCGCCTCGACGTAGTCATCGTCGCCGAGCTCCGTCTCACCAGCCCCCGCAGCACGTTCGGACGCCTGCATCGCGAACCGCTGCGCCTGCTCCTCGGAGTCGTTTAGCTCGCTGAACGCGTTGCCGAGCTCCATCCCGCCGACGAAGTACTCGAAGCGCTCGACGATCGACGGATCGTCGTCCGTCGCGCGCGCGAACGGTGAGAGCTCGATCGGGTAGTCGTGGAGGATCGTCGGCTCGATCAGCGCCGGCTCGACGAAGCGCTCGAGCGCGTGGTCGAGGAGCTGCGCCCACGTCTTGTCGTGCTTCGTGTCGACGTCACGCTCGGTCAGCCGCTTGCGCAGCTCGTCGGCATCGCGCGTCCACAGCCCGTGCTCGTCGAGCGCGTCGGCGAGCTTCAGCCTCCGCCAGCTCGCGAAGTCGACTTCGTGCGCGCGGAACGTGACCTTCGTGGTCCCGTTCACCTCCTGCGCGACGGTTGCCGCGAGCTGCTCCATGCGCGCCATCGTGTCCCGGTAGTCGGCGTACGCCTCGTACCACTCGAGCATCGTGAACTCCGGCTGGTGTTTGTACGACGTGCCCTCGTTGCGGAAGTCCTTGCCGATCTCGTAGACCTTTTCAAGCCCGCCGACGATCAGACGCTTGAGGTAGAGCTCGGTGGCGATGCGGAGGTAGTAGTCGGCGTCGAGTGCGTTGTAGTGGGTGACGAACGGCTCGGCGAAGGCACCGCCGTAGCGCGGCTGCAGGATCGGCGTCTCGACCTCGACGAAGCCTTGCTCGTCGAGGTATCGCCTGATCGCGGTCACCACGCGCGTGCGCAAGAGCGCATCCGCGCGCGACTCGTCGTTCACGAGCAGATCGAGGTAGCGCTGCCGGTATCGGGTCTCGACGTCCTGCAGGCCGTGGAACGTGTCGGGCAGCGGCTTGCGGTTCTTCGCGAGCAGCACCGGCTGCTCGAACATGAACAGCGTGGGCTCGCCACGACGCGTTCGTCCGGGCACCCCGCTCACTCCGACAATGTCTCCGAGATTGACATCGAGTTGTTGTGCGATCTCCTTGACGAGAAAAGCGAGCTGCATTCGCCCTGACCGATCGACGAGATCGAGGAAAACGGCACTGCCCATATCTCGTCGCGCCATGATTCGACCAGCGACCACAGCTCGCGGCGCCGATTCGCCCTCGACATCCGCCTCCGCAACCTCGCCTGGTTCGAGACGCTCTCCCCACGCCCTCGCCTCGGCGATCGAGATGCGCGGCGGTTGACCCTTTCCGGGGAAGCGCTTCGGGAGTGACACTGCGCGAGTCTAGAGCCGGAGCCGCGAGGGCGGGCTTTGCCCGTCCTCGTTCGAGCGTGAGTCGGGTAAAAGCCGCCGCAGAAGTTGAGGCGCCGAAGGCGCCGACTTATGCGGCCCTGATCTCCATGATCTTGAACTTGAGCGCGCCGCGCGGCGTGGAGACCTCGACCGTCTCGCCCTTCTTGCGGCCGATGATCGCCTTGCCGACCGGCGACTCGTTGGACAGCTTGTTCTCCGCGGGGTTGGCTTCCGCCGACCCGACGATGTGGTACTCGAGGGTCTTCTTCGCCTCGACGTCGCGGAGCTTCACGTGCGAGCCGAGGGAGACGACGTCCTTGGAGATCTCCTTCTTCTCGATCACGCGCGCCGACAGGAGCCGCTCCTCGAGCTGGGCGATTCGGTGCTCAAGCATCGCCTGCTCGTTCTTGGCGTCGTCGTACTCCGCGTTCTCGGCGATGTCGCCGAACTCCCGGGCGATCCGGATGCGGTCGGCTACCTCCCGCCGCTTGTTGCCGCGGAGGTGGTCGATCTCATCCTTCAGCTTCTCGTACCCCTCTTTGGTAAGGACGACTTCCTTCAAGACTGCCCCTTTAGATGCACAAAGCGCGGCGCTCAAGCGCCGCCGCGAATCGGGAAGTGTAGCCTCGTGGGTCCAGGCTCGTCAACAACGAGAGGCGCTACAATTTCCCGCTCTATGCAGGCAAAACGAGAGCCGTCGCAGGTAGATCTTCACGAACCCTGGCGGATCCGCGACGTCGAGATCCCGACGCGGCTCGTCCTCGCCCCGATGGCGGGCGTCAGTGTGCAGGCCTTTCGGCGCCAGGGCCGTCGCTACGGGGCCGGCCTCGTCTGCTCGGAGATGGTCAGCTGCGCCGGGCTCCACCACGGGAACGAGCGGACGCTCGGCTACCTGAGGATCGCCGGCGACGAGCACCCGCTCGCCGTGCAGATCTTCGGGTCGGAGCCGGCCGTGATGGCCGAGGCCGCGCGCATGGTCGCGGACGCGGGAGCGGACATCGTCGACATCAACTTCGGCTGCCCCGTCCGCAAGGTCACGAAGACCGGCGCGGGCGCGACCTTGCTCGAGGATCCGGGCCGCGCCTGCGCGATCGTGGCCGCGGTCGCGTCAGCGGTCGACCTGCCGGTAAGCGTGAAGATGCGCCGCGGTCTCGAGGACGGCTCGAGGGCGTGCCTCGCCGTCGGGCCGAGGCTCGTCGAGGTCGGGGCCGCGTCGCTGACCCTGCACCCGCGCTCGGCGAAGCAGATGTACACCGGCACCGCGGATCACGCGCTCACGGCCGAGCTCGTGGAGCTTGTCGACGTGCCGATCATCGCCTCGGGCGACGTCACCTCCCGCGCGCGGGCCCAGGCCGTCCTCGCGGCGACCGGCGCTTCGGCCGTGATGATCGGCCGTGCCGCGCAAGGCAACCCGTGGGTGCTGCGTGAGATCCTCGAAGAGGGCACCGGCGAGCCGAGCCGGGAGGAGGTCGTCGCCGAGCTCGTCCTGTTCATGCGCGAGACCGTCCGCGAGCTCGGAGATCGGAAGGCCAACGGGTTCCTGAAGAAGTTCTACGGCTGGTACCTCGGCCGAGGGCGCTTCCCGCGGGCCTTCAAGGCCGAGCTGACGCAGCTGGACGACTTCGTCGAGGTCGAGTGCAGGCTCTTTGCGGCCGCCCCGGGAGCGCGGTTCGTCCTCGCGCGGCTCGAGGAGGAGCAGCCGACGGCCGACGAGGTCACGCTCGACCTTCCGATCTCGATCTACGGGGGCGGTTAGCGGCCAGCAAGTCGGGAACGCTCACCCCAACGGTAAAGGGGGGTTATGAGCGTGCACGGAGACCGGCCGGCGACGCTGGGCGAGACGCCCACCGCGGCGGCCGAACGTGAGGCCAAGGCGATCGAGCGGCACGAGGCCAGGGCCCCAGTGCACCCGATCGCGGCAGCGCGAGACCGCTTCGGCGGGATCGACCTGCCGGCGAGCCTCGTCGGGATGCTGACCGCGATCGCGATGCTGATCCTGCTCGGTGGGATCGTCGGCGCGGCGATCGGGGCGATCGGCTACCAGACCGGCCTGAGCGGCGACAACGTCGAGGACGTCTCGCTGGCGAGCTTGATCGGTGGGCTCGTCGTACTCGCTGTCGCATACCTCGTCGGGGGTTGGACAGCCGGCCGCATCGCTCGGTACGACGGCGCGCGCAACGGCCTGATGACCGCCGTCTGGACGATCGTGCTTGCGGGCGCGTTGTCCGCGCTGGCCGCCTGGTTCGGCAGCGAGTACGACGTGTTCGCCAACGTCGAGCTGCCGCAGTGGTTCGACCGCGACGCGCTGACAACCGCCGCACTCGCCTCGGGCGTCGCGGCCGTAGCGACGATGGTCGTCGCGGGTCTGCTCGGCGGGCTGTGGGGCACGCGCTACCACCGCCTAGCGGACGAGACGCTGCTCGACGCACGGGAGCTGCACGAGGTCGAGGTCTAGGCGACGGGCGTGGGAGCGGTGCCCAGCCGCTCCCACGTCAACTGTTCCGCGCGTAGACGAGCCGCAGGCCCTCGAGCGTGAGGTGCGGATCGACCTTCGCGAGCGTGCGCGAGTGCGACGCGACGAGCTCGGCGAGGCCTCCGGTGGCGATCGCCTGCGCGTCGACGCCGAGCTCCGCGCGGATGCGCGTCACGAGCTCGTCGACCTGCCCGACGAAGCCGTAGACAAGGCCCGACTGCAGCGCAGTCTGCGTCGTCTTCCCGATCACCGATGGTGGCGCGGTGAAGTCGACGCGGAAGAGACGCGCCGCCCGCGAGAACAGCGCGTCCATCGATATCTCGATTCCCGGCGCGAGGACGCCGCCGACGTACTCTCCCTCGGACGAGACGACGTCGAAGTTCGTCGAAGTTCCGAAGTCGACGACGATGCACGGCGAGCCGTAGCGCTCCTTGGCGGCCACGGCGTTCGCGATCCGGTCGGGCCCGACTTCGCGCGGGTCGTCGTAGCGGATCGCGATCCCTGTGCTCACGCCTGGACCCATGACGAGTACAGGCACTCCGGCCCGGCCGGCGAACTCTTCGTACTCGCGAACGAGCGCCGGCACGGTCGACGACAGGCAAACGCCGTCGATCGCGTCGAGGTCGAGCAGCCCGTTGATCAGGACGTAGAGCTCGTCCGCGGTTCGGCGACGCTCGGTCGCGACGCGGTAGTGCTCGGCGAGCCGGTCGCCGTCGAACACTCCGTAGACGGTTTGCGTATTACCGGCATCCACGGCGAGCAGCATCGTCAGAAGCGTATTCGCCGCGCTGGCGGGCTTTGCCCGGTAGCGCTCAGAGCCGCCATCGGAGACCGGAAGTCAGATCCGACGAAGAGTCCGTCAGGACTCTGAGTCGTCAGACGAGAGCGCCTCGCGCATCCGCTCGGCGAGGGCGTCCGCGGAGAGCGCGGGGTCGTCCTCGCCGCGCAACTCCTCGACCGAGACGTCGCCCGAGGTGTAGACCTCGGCGCGCGGGATCATCCGCGTGGGCCGGGCCTTGTCCCAGACCCAGACGTCGTCCATCGTCAAGTGGAAGAACGGGTAGTTCCCCTGCGGCACGTACTGCAGGTCGAGCCGGTTGCAGAGGTACGTCGCGTCCTGCGTCAGCACGCAGTATTTGAAGAGGCCGAAGACGGCGGAGTACTCCTTCTTCAGGAGCAGCTCGGCCTCGGCCTCGAACTCGTCGAGCTCGTCGAGGTGGGACATGGGCTCAGTCTAGTTTTCGCGGCAAGGTCTCCAGCGGCCCGTGCCCGGGGACGACGAGGCCCGGGTCGAGCTCGGCCAGCGGCTCGAGCGCGAAAGCCCGCTCGTGGAGCCGCGGATGCGGGATCGTGAGACCCGGTTCGTCGAACGACTCGTCGCCGTAGAGGAGCAGGTCGAGGTCGATCGTCCTCGGCCCGAAGCGCGGGCCGTCGCGGGTCCGCCCGAGCGAGCGTTCGACGGCCAGGAGGGCGTCCAGCAGCTCCCGCGGCGTGAGCGTCGTGTCGATCGCAACGGCTCCGTTCAGGAAGCGCGGCTGGTCGAGGTAGTCCACCGGGTCGGTCTCGCGTAAGGTCGAGACCGCGACCACCTCGACTCCCTCCGTCGCGTCCAGCGCCGCGACCGCCGCGCGGAGCGCTCCCTCGCGCTCACCGAGGTTCGCGCCGAGGCCGACGTAGGCGCGCGCCATCACGCGACGTTAACCGTCCAGGGCTACCCTGCGGCCTTGGCTCGCGCGTCGATCGCCTTCAGCCTGCTCGCGCTCGTTCTCTCGCCCTCCGCGCTCGCAGGCAGGGCGGCCTCGCCTTCTCCCGCGACTCCGGGCCTGCTCTCGATCGGCGCATACGAGCGCACCCTCGTGCAGCTCGAGCGAGGCTCGCTCACCGCGGAGGGCGGCACCCTCCTCTCAGGCTCTCAGAAGATCTGGGTACTCCCGACCGACGCGGCACAGCGTGTCCTGCCGGCCCTGCTCGCGCGCGGACTCGTGCGGACGGTCGAGCCCGACCGGCCGATCGAGCTCCTCCGTGCGAGCGCCGAGCCGTTGATCGGGCTCGAGTACTGGCGCACGCTCGTCGGCGCCGACGCCGCGACCGCACCGGGCCCGGGCAAGCCGATCACCGTGGTCGACACGGGGCTCGACGTGACCCACGAGGAGTTCGCGGGGCGCCCGAACACCTTCCTGCTCGGCCCGCAGAACCTGACCGACTCGGACGACGACTTCCACGGGAGCGCGGTCTCGTCCGTGGCTGCCGCGCCGGAGAACGGGCTCGGCGTCCTCGGCGTCTATCCACAGGCGGTGCTCCGCTCGGTCGACGTCGGCGATCTGACCGTCGCGAACGTCATCGCCGCGCTCGGCGAGGCGATGCGAGCCGGCCCGAGTGTGATCAACATGAGCTTCGGCCTTCCGTACACACGTCTGCTCGAGGACACGCTGCTGACGGCATTCCGCACGGGGTCGATTCTCGTCGCGGCCTCCGGGAACGAGCGTCAAGAGCGCACCCCCGCGGGCCCTCCCGGCAGCCTGCCTCACGTGCTCACCGTGGCCGCCACCGGCCAGCGGAACGAACCGGCCAGCTTCTCGACGGCCTCGCTCGGCGTCGACCTCGCGGCCCCTGGGGTCGACATCCCCGGCGCGGTACCGCGCTTCTTCGACTCGAGCGGCTACTACTTGTCGATGAACGGGACGAGCTTCTCGGCGCCGATCGTCTCCGGTGCGACCGCGTGGGTCTGGACAGCCCGGCCGACGCTGGACAACACGCAGATCTTCGAGCTGATGCGCGCGACCGCAACCGACGTCGCAGACGAGGGCTTCGACCGCGACACCGGGTTCGGCGTGCTGAGCATCCCGAACGCGCTCGCCTCCCAGGCCCCGCCGAAGGACCCGAGCGAGCCGAACGACGACATCCGCCACGTGCGCGCACGTGGTCTCTTCCGGGCGGCGGTCTCGCCGATCACCGCGCCGAACCGACCACGCACGACGTTCCGCGCACGGCTCGACGTCACCGAGGACCCGGAGGACGTCTACCGCGTGTACGTGCCCCCGGGACGGACCGTGCGAATCACCGCGACGCCCGACACCGACGTCGACGTCGAGGTCTGGAAGGCGAGCGCGTCCTCCGTGTTCCTGCGCGGTTCGGCCCGCACGCGGAACCTGCTCGCGACGAGCGGCAAGGACGGACGGGCGGCGGAGCGGGTCTCGGTCCGCAACCGCACGAAGGCCGGCTTTTACGCGTACCTCGACGTCTACCTGCCGCGCAGCGGCCCGCTCGACGCGCGGTACACGCTCACGGTCTCGACCGTTCGACCGTAGCCGCGCTGTACTCGACCGGCGGATCGAGCTTGAGGTCGGGCTTGCGAACGCGCACGCGAACCCGCTCGACTGGGAAGCGCGAGAGCAACTCGTCCGCCACCCCCGCCGCGAGCGCCTCGAGTAGGTGGTACGCGCGCGTGTCGGAGACTTCACGCACGGCCAGCGCCACGTCGCGGTAATCGATCGCGTCCTCGAGGCGGTCGGAGAGCACCGCTTCGGGCACGGAGAGCCAGACGTCGAAGAGGAAGCGCTGCCCGCGCTCGCGCTCCTCCGGCAAGGCACCGTGGAAGCCGCGCACCTCGAGCGCGTGCAGCTCGAGCTCGATCATGCGACAACCTCGCGCGCCACGGCGAGCGCCTCGACGTGCTCGCGGACGTCGTGCACACGGAGGATCGTCGCGCCGCGCTCGTACGCGGTCACCGCGGCAGCGAGGCTCGCCGAGAGCGGCCCCGTGTTGGCGTCGGGATCACCCAGCACCCGGCCTAGCGACCGCTTGCGGGAGAACCCGATCACGACGGGCCTCCCGAGCGACGCGATCACGTCGAGCCGGCGCAGCAGCTCGAAGTTGTGCTCGGTCGTCTTGCCGAAGCCGATCCCCGGGTCGACACAGATGCGGTCCTCCCGAACGCCCTCCTGGACGGCGAAGGCGATGCGCTGCTCGAGGAACGACGCGACCTCGGACGCTACGTCGCCGTAGCGCGGGTCGACCTGCATGGTCCGCGGCTCCCCCTGCATGTGCATCAGGCAGAGATAGGCGCCTGCGTCGGCGACGACGGCGCCCAGCGCCGGGTCTCCCCGGAGCGCGGTCACGTCGTTCACGAGCTCCGCGCCGAGCTCGAGCGCGCGGCGGGCGACCTCCGCCTTCGCGGTGTCGATCGAGACCGGGAGCTCGCTCGCGACGGCCTCGACCACCGGCAGCACCCGACGAAGCTCCTCGTCGACCCCGACGCCCTCGGAGCCCGGCCGCGTCGACTCGCCGCCGACGTCGACGATCGCCGCGCCGTCGGCCACCATGCGCCGCGCGGACGCGATCGCATCCTCCGCGCGGAAGTGCACGCCGCCGTCCGAGAACGAGTCGGGAGTGACGTTGACGACGCCCATCACGGACGGGCGAGCGAATCGTTGCTCGATCGGGGGCCTGCTTGGCACGTTCGTGCAGAGTCTGCCCGGTGGAGGAGCACGAGGCCGAGCGACGACGCGCCGCCTGGCGGTATCTCCGACGCCTGATCGTGCGCGAGCGCCGGGGCGTGCTCGGCGCCATCGCAGGGGGACTCATCTGGCAGGGGGCGGCGGTCCTGACGCCGCTCGTCGTCGAGCGTGCGATCGACCGCGGGGTCGTCCCCGAGAACCGGCAGGCACTCCTCCTGTGGTGCGGCGCGCTCGTCTTGCTCGGGCTGGTCGAGGCCAGCGCGGGCGGGATGCGCCACTTCTTCGCGATTCGCAACCGCGCGAACGCCGACGCCGCGGTGCGCGACGGGCTCTTCACGCGCGCATTGGAACTCGACGCCCGCTTCCACGACCGCGTCGGCGCCGGCGAGTTGATGAGCCGCGCGTCGAACGACGCGGAGCTGATCGCACGGCTGCTCGATGCGGCCGGCCACACGGTCGGCTACGTGCTGACCGTCGTCGCGGTCTCGGTCATCCTGCTGACGATCGACCTGCCACTCGCTCTGATCGTGCTGCTGCCGCTGCCGCTCGTCTCGATCGGCTTCTGGCGCTACTCGTCACGCTACGGCGGTACGACGCGGCGGCTCCAGGAGGAGCTCGGCAAGACGACCGCGCTCGCGGAGGAGACGATCGCCGGAATCCGCGTCGCGAAGGGGCTCGGAGCGGGCGCGGCGCTCAACGCACGCTTCCGCACCGCGAGCGACAGCGTCGTCGACCGCGCCCTCGACGTCGCCCGGGTCGACGCGGTCTTCCTGCCGGCGCTCGAGGCGCTGCCGCTGCTCGGGATCCTCGCGACGCTCTGGTTCGGGACGCAACGCGTGGTCGACGGCGAGCTCACGCTCGGCCAGCTCGCGGCCTTCAGCCTCTACCTCGCGATCCTCGTTTGGCCCCTACGCACGCTCGGCCAGCGCGTGCAGACGGTGCAGCAGGCCGTCGCCGCGGCGATGCGGATCACCGAGGTGCTCGAGTCGGAGCCTGCGGTCGTCGAGCCGGCCAGTCCCAAGCGGCTCGTGCAGAGAGGCGCCGCCGACGTCGCGTTCGAGGACGTCGTCTTCGGCTACGAGCCCCGGCGACCGGTGCTCGACGGCTTCACGCTGGAGATTCCCGCAGGGAGCTCGGTCGCGCTCGTCGGCGGCACCGGCTCCGGGAAGACCACGGCGGCCGCGCTGCTCGCACGCTTCTACGACCCGCAGTTCGGGCGCGTCGTCGTCGGCGGCGTCGACGTCCGCGAGCTGCGTGTGGACGACCTCCGCCACACCGTGGGAATCGTGTTCGAGGACACCTTTCTCTTCTCGGACACGGTTGCAGCCAACATCGCGTTCGCGCGTCCCGAGGCGTCGCGCGAGGAGATCGAGTCCGCGGCACGCCTCGGCGGTGCCCACGAGTTCGTCGCATCGCTTCCGCTTGGCTACGACACGGTGCTCGGGGAGCGTGGCTACTCGCTTTCGGGCGGACAGCGGCAGCGGCTCGCGATCGCGCGCGCGATCCTCGCCGACCCTGCGGTGCTGATCCTCGACGACGCGACGTCCGCAGTCGACGCGACGAAGGAGCACGAGATTCGCGCTGCGCTCTCGACCGTGATGGAGGGGCGTACGACGCTCGTGATCGCGCACCGCGCAGCGACGATCGCGCTCGCGGACCGGGTCGTCGTGCTCGAAGTGGGTCGCGTCGTCGAGGAGGGCACACACGCCGAGCTGCTCCGCCGCTCGACGCGCTACCGGACGCTGCTCGCAATTGAGGCGGCCGCGTGAGCGCCCTGTCCACGAAGTGGATCGGTGGAGGGGCTCTGGGGGAACTGGGAGGTTCCCCCAGCGGGAGCCCGCGGCGAGAGGGCTTGGCGTGAAGCTGCCGGTGCTCGCGCGCTCGTGGAGCTTCATGCGCCCGTACCGCGGCTTGATCACGCTCGCCGCGCTCGGGATCGTCGGCTCGACGCTGGTCACGGTGGCGGGGCCTGCGCTTCTCAAGTACGCGATCGACGAGGGGATCCAGGGCGGCGACGAGGGGGCGATCCGCCGGGCCGCGCTTGTCTACCTCGGCCTCGTGCTCGCACGCCCGCTGCTCGAGCGGCTCGTCGTCGTGTGCTCCGCGCGGGCGGGCGAGCGCTTCCTCGGCCGCCTGCGGGTGGCAGCGTACGAGCACCTCCAACAGCTCTCCATGCCCTTCTTCGAGAGCGAGCGCGCCGGCGTGCTGATCGCGCGGCTGACGTCGGACGTCCAGACGCTCACCACGTTCACCCGACACGTGCTGGTCGAGGTCGTCGGAAGCATCCTGCTGCTCCTGCTCACGGGGATCGCGATCGTGCTGCTCTCCCCCGTGCTCGCCGCGGTCGTGCTCGTCTCGTTCCCGCTGATCGTCGTCTCGGCGATCTCGTACCAGCGACGCTCCCACCCGTCGTACCTCTCGCTCCGAGAGCGCGTCGGCGACACGATGACGTCGCTTCAGGAAGGGCTGACCGGCGTGCGCGTCGTCAAGGCGTACGGGCGCGAGCAGGCGCAGTTCGAGCGGTACCGCGGCCGGTCGCGCGCGCAGGTGCACGCCTGGCGGCGGATCTCGCTCGTGAACATCTCGTTCTTCTCGGTGATCTCGTTCGCGCAGGCGCTCTCGAGCGCGGCGGTGGTGCTCGTCGGCGGCTGGCTCTACTGGCGCGGCGAGACGACGATCGGGACCGTCGTCGCGATCTCGCTCTACCTCTTCTCGCTCTTCGATCCGATCGGCCGGCTCGGCGACTGGTTGTCGCAGCTCCAGTCCGGGCGCGCCGCGCTGACCAAGCTCGTCGCGCTGCTCGAGACACCGGTGACGGTGCTCGGCGGTGGCGTCGAGCTCCCGGAGGGCGGCGCTCTGCGAGCAGAGCGCCTGACGTTCGGCTACGGCGACGAACCTGTCCTGCACAACGTCTCGCTGACCGTGCGGCAGGGCGAGCAGCTCGCGCTCGTCGGACCGACCGGTGCGGGGAAGTCGACGCTCGCGAAGCTGCTCACGCGCCAGTACGACCCGACCGAGGGCGTCGTGCGCCTCGGCGGCGTCGACCTGCGCGAGGCGACGCTCGACTCACTCCGCCGGCAGATCGTCTTCCTGCCACAGGAAGGACACCTGTTCTCCGGCACGCTCGCCGACAACGTCCGGCTCGCGCTGCCGGGCGCGAGCGACGAACAGGTGGCGGACGCGCTGCGCCGGATCGGCGCGCTCGCGCGCTTCGAGGCGCTGCCGAACGGGTTGCAGACCGACGTGCGCACGCGCGGGGTTCGGCTCTCGTCGGGCGAGCGGCAGCTCGTCGGGCTCGCCCGCGTCGCGCTCGCCGACCCGACGGTGATCGTGCTCGACGAGGCAACGTCGTCGCTCGACCCGGCAACGGAGGCGCTGGTCGAGAGGGCGCTCACCGCCGTCTCCCAGGGCCGCACCGTGATCACGATCGCGCATCGGCTCTCGACCGCCCAGCGCGCCGACCGGGTCGCCGTGATCGAGGGCGGCCGACTCGTCGAGCTCGCGACCCATGACGAGCTCGTCGCGCAGGGCGAACGCTACGCGGCGCTCTGGGCCAGCTGGGAAGCGGGAACTCGCGCCGCATGACGAAACGGCCCGCCCTTTCCAGGCGGGCCGTTTCTCCTCGGAGACCTCCTCGGTCTACGAGTGCGCCATCCGCTCCCGGTCGCGAACCATCGCGAGCGCGATCGCCGCCGCCGTCGCGAGGATCAAGCCGAGCCCGAATCCCAGCGCGAGATCGCCGCTGTCCAGGCTGCTCGAGCCCGCGGAGATCGAGACGACGTCCGCCTGCTTCGTCTGCGGCTGGAAGCCGTCCGGCGTGGCCCGGATCACGAGCTGCTCGTCGCCACGGAGCTGCGGCTGGTAGCCGTCCGGGTTCGAGACGCCCTCGAACCGCGCCACGTAGGCCCGCGAGAGGTTCGCCGGCGTGACACCGTCCTGCTGCGCCGCCGGCAGCTCGGCGGTGCCTCCGTACTGCTGCGCGACGCTCGTGATCGGCTCGAACGTCGGGCCCACGAGCCCCGAGTCACGAACCTGCGCCGGCGCGGTGCCGGCGAAGACCGCGGAGGTCGCCAGCGAGAGCGCCAGCGCCTTCAGGGCCTTCCGATTGCTCTTCCTCGTCCAACGCATTGCTCTTCCTCCTCGTGTCTCGGTCTTGTTGACTGAGGGGAGGATGAGCGGCAGCGCTAAACGAACGTTGGCTCCGGGCCTAAACGAGCGCTAAAACTGAGCGGTGGACTACGCTCTGCTCGGCCCGCTCGAGGTGCGGAGCGACGGACGGCCGATCCCCGTCGGCCGTGGCAAGCAGCGCGCGCTGCTCGCCGTGCTCGCGCTGAACGCGGGCCGCGTCGTCCCTGCCGAGCGGCTGATCGACGAGCTCTGGGGCGACGAGCCGCCCGCGACCGCGGCCACAGCGCTGCAGGTCTACGTCTCGCGCCTGCGCAAGTCGCTCGGCGAGGGGGCGATCGAGACGCGCGCGCCGGGCTACCTCGTCGAGGGCGACGTCGACGTGCGGCGCTTCGACGAGCTCGTCTCGGAGGCGCGGCGCAGCGAGCCGGCGCGCACCGCGGAGCTGCTGAA
>JACCTU010000053.1 GCA_013812235.1 Actinomycetota bacterium
GAACCCGAGCCGGAACCCGAGCCGGAACCCGAGCCGCCGCAGCTCGAGGTCGTGCCGGAACCGGAACCGAAACCTGAGCCGGGACCGGAGCCCGAGCATGAGCCGGAGGCCCCGCGGGTCGTCGCGCTCACGCTCGCGGGAACGCCGCGGGAGTGGAACGTGTGGGAGCTCGAGCGGCTCGTGCGGGCGAACACCGGCGGCGACGTCGTGAAGGACGAGGAGCTCTCGCACCTGCTCGTCTACCTGCGCGGTTTCGCGACCCCCGAGGGCACCCTGCCGGTCGACTTCGACGAGCTCGTGCGCGAGTCGTTTGGGCCGCTGCTCGTGACGCGTTGATCCCGCACGGTCTCGCCCGGCGCGGTCTCGCGCTCGCCGCGGCTGCGCTCCTGGGAGGCGTCCTCGCCTTCGCCGCGGGTACGTGGAACGGCGACGGCGGCGGCAGCACGCAGCCGGAGGCACGCCCGGTGCCCGTTCCGGGCTCCGGTTGGTATCGAGCCCTCGCGGCCCCGTACCCGGCGAGCACCACCAGGGAGCGGACCGCTTGCGGGCAGCGGCTCGGTCCCCAGACGCTCGGTGTCGCACATCCGGTGCTCCCCTGTGGCGTGAAGCTCTACATCGCGTACAGGGACAAGCTCGTCCTGACGCAGGTCGTCGACCGCGGCCCGGGCGCCCCCGGGCGCGACTTCGACCTCACGCGCGCGCTCGCGGCTCGGCTCGGCCTGGAGGGTACACAGCAGATCCGCTGGCGCTACGCGCGCTGATCGGGCAGCTACCATGCGCAGGTCTCGCTTCCCGTCCATGTCTGGCTCGCCCTCGCGGCGTCGCCAGATTTGCCGTTAACGAACCAACACCGTCGAACAAGGGAGCGTTTGTTCGGTAGCGACACGGGAGTGTCAGGCGCCGACGACGCACCCACCTGGCATGCCAGGTTCACATCGGCCATGGGCGGGAGGCGAGGCGCTACGGTGGTCGGATGATCGAGCTCGTCGGAGACTCGTCGCGTGGCGATGAATGGGCACTCGTGCGGCTCCGCGTCGACGGCGACCGGATCGTCGAAGCGGACGCGCCTGGGCTGGCTCGCGACCTCGAAGGGCTGACCCTGCTCGAGGCGGCCGCGGTCCCCGGCGAGACACTGGCTGCCGATGCGCTCGCGAACGCGATCGGGCCTGTCGTCCGGGAGGCGGCGGATCCCCGGCGCATCGCGGTGGCGATGAGCGGGGGCGTCGACAGTGCCGTTGCGCTGCTGCACGCCGGCCCGGACGCGGTCGGCGTGACGCTCAGGCTCTGGCTCGACCCGGAGGGCCCGAGCGCGGAGCGTGCGTGCTGCTCCCCCGACGCGGTGATTGCCGCGCGAGAGGCGTGTCACGCACTCGGCCGGCCTCACGTCACGCTCGACCTTCGGCAGGAGTTCAGGCGCGCGATCGTCGAGCCGTTCGTGCGCGGTTACGCGCGCGGCGAGACGCCGAACCCCTGCATCGCGTGCAACGGGAGCTTTCGGTTTGCGGAACTGCTCGCGTTCGCCGCCCGGGTCGGTGCGTCGCGCCTCGCAACCGGGCACTACGCGCGGATCGTCACGCACCGCGGCCGGCTGCTCCTGGCGCGTGCGGCCGATCGCGACAAGGACCAGTCGTACATGCTCGGCCGGCTCGACCCCTCGTTCCTCGGCCGGATCTGGTTTCCGCTCGGTGAGCAGACGAAGGCGGTGACGCGGGCCGAGGCCGAGGCCGCGGGCCTCGCAGCTGCGGGCCTCGCCGAGAGCCAGGAGGCCTGCTTCCTCGCGGGCGGCGACTACCGCTCTTTTCTCGAACGCCGCGGACTGAACGGCGAAGGCCCGATCCTCGACGAGCAGGGGCGCGAGCTCGGCAGGCACAGCGGCGTGTGGCGCTTCACGCCCGGTCAGCGCAGGGGGCTCGGCGTCTCGTCCGCTGCGCCGCTCTACGCGCTCAGGATCGACGCGGCGACCTCGACGCTCGTCGTCGGGCCCCGGGAGTCGCTCGCGACGACGAGCATCTCGGCTCGCGGCCGGCTCTTCGTCGACGTGGAGCGGGTCGAGGCGAAGCTCCGCTATCGCTCGCCCGGAGTCGCCGCCCAGGTCGTGGCGGAGGAATGCGGCTTCCGGCTCGAGCTCGAGCGGCCGGCCTTCGCGGTCGCAGCGGGTCAGGCCGCCGTCCTGTATGACAACGATGCGATCGTCGGTTCAGGGCTGATCACGACCGCCGCCGACACTTAAGATCGCCTCCGTACACGTGTCGCCACTCCTCGCCTTCAGCTGGAACGACCTCGCCGACCTGGCGCTGGCCTTCTTCCTCTTCGCCGTCGGGCTCTCGCTCGCCTACGCATTCGTCCGCCTGGGCGGAACGCTCGGACGGGTTTCGGCGTTCATCAAGGGAACGCAGGATGAGCTCCTGCCCGTGATCAACAAGACCGGGGGGACGGTGGATCGGGTGAATGCGCAGCTCGAGAAGGTCGATCTCGTCACGGACAGCGCAGTCGACGCCGCGGACAGCGTCGACACTGCGATCCGCGCGGTGAGCTTCGCGATTCAGCGTCCCGTGCAGAAGATCGCCGGCTTCGCCACGGGCATCGCCCACGGCGTCGCGGCCCTTCGGGTCGAGCGCGACGTCGGCAGCGCCGTGCAGCGCGCAAAAGAAGCGGCCGCTCGGCGCGAGGCGGAGCTCGCGGAGGAATTGCGGCGCGTGGACAGCGAGCGCCCTTGAGCGCAGACGAGATCACGCTCCACCTGCCGCGCGAGCGGCCGTTCCTCGGTGTCGCTCATCTGGTCGTCGGCGGCCTCGCCGTGCGCCTCGACCTCAGCTTCGAGCAGCTCGAGGACCTGCAGGTCGCACTCGGCGAGCTGCTCGAGCAACATGAGACCGAGCGCGAGATCACGGTCTCGGTGCGAGTCGAGAGCGGCACGATCCATGCCCTCGTCGGCCCCTTCGACGGGTCGCTCGAACAGGAGCTCGCCCGGGATGCCGGCGACGCCCTGGGTCTCCGGCGTGTGCTGGAGACCGTCGTCGACGGCGTCGAGGTGACGAACCGCGACGGCCAGCCGTGGGTCGAGCTGACCAAGGCGATGAAGCCCTGATGCCGGACCGGAACGACCGTGAGCTCCTGCGCCGTTATCACGAGCACGGCGATCTCCAGGCGCGCGAGCAGCTGATCGAGCACTACATGTCGCTCGTGCGCTCGCTTGCCCGGCGCTACTCGTACCGCGGCGAGCAGCTCGACGACCTGGTCCAGATCGGCGCGATCGGGCTGATCAAGGCGATCGACCGTTTCGACCTCCACCGTGGTGTCGAGCTGACGACGTACGCCACGCCGAACATCATCGGCGAGATCAAGCGCCATTTCCGCGACAAGGGTTGGGCGGTTCGGGTGCCGCGTGGGCTGCAAGAGCTCAACGTGCAGCTGTCGCGCCTGGTCGAGCAGCTGACGGTGCAGCTCGGCCGGTCTCCGACCATCACCGAGCTCGCGAAGGCATCCGACTCGACCGAGGAGGAGGTGCTCGAGGCGCTGGAGAGCGGCCGTGCGTACTCGTCGCTGTCGCTCTCGTCGGGTGGCGGCGAGGGGGACGACGAGCTCGACCCGCTCGAGTCGATCGGCGAGGAGGAGCACGAGTACGAGGTTTCGGAGGACCGCGCCGTGCTGGAGCCCGGCATGCGTGCGCTTGACGAGCGCGAACGCCGCATCCTGCACCTGCGCTTCTTCGACGGGCTCACGCAGTCGCAGATCGCGCAGCAGGTCGGGATCTCGCAGATGCACGTCTCGCGCCTGATCCGGCGTTCCCTCGACAAGATCCGCGCCGAGATCGTCGAAGAGGAGGAAGCCGAACCCAGCAGGGCCGCGAACGGCTAACCCGTTCGGGCCAGGCCCGTTTTAGGAACAGCCCCACCCAAGGGTGGGGAAGTCCGCCTGTCCACCCGCCACCGCGGTCGAGCGTACCTCCGAAACTGTGCCGCGTCTGTGACGAGCTGTGCCGGGTGCGTGCCGATTCTTCACACGGCACGACGCGGTCTCGCCGCGCTCGGCCACGCGTCGAGGAGGCGGAGTGCCCGGAGGGCGGCCGTACACTAGAGCCGTGAAGACGACGGCAGAGCTGCGCGAGGGCTTTCTCCACTTCTTCGAGGAGAGCGGACACATGCGCTTCCCGTCGTGGTCGCTCGTCCCGCCGCCCGAGGACCCGTCGACGCTCTTCATCTCGGCGGGCATGCAGCCGCTGAAGCCGTACTTCTCGGGGCAGAAGGAGCCGCCGGCGCCGCGCTTCACGACGGTCCAGAAAGTGCTGCGCGCGGGCGGAAAGGACACCGATCTCGACGAGGTCGGGCTGACTGCACGCCACGCGTCGATGTTCGAAATGCTTGGCAACTTCTCGTTCGGCGACTACTTCAAGGACGGCGCGATCGACTACGCCTGGGAGTTCGTGACCGAGCACATGCGCCTCGAGCCCGAACGCCTGTGGGCGTCGGTCTTCGCGGGCGATCCGCAGCTCGGCCTCGGCGAGGATGACGTCGCGGTCGCCGGCTGGATTCGCAAGGGCGTTCCGCGAGACCGCATCGTCGCGTTTCCGCGCTCCGAGAATTTCTGGGGCCCCGCCGGCGACACGGGGCCGTGCGGCCCTTGCTCGGAGCTCCACTACGACCGTGGCGAAGAACACGGCTGCGGTGAGGACGATTGCGGGCCGAATTGCGAGCGGTGCGACCGCTTCATCGAGTTCTGGAACCTCGTCTTCATGGAGTACGACCTGCACGCCGACGGCTCGGTGGCGCCGCTGCCGAAGCAGAACATCGACACGGGCTTGGGGCTCGAGCGCAGCGCCATGCTGCTGCAGGAAGCGCCCTCGATCTTCGACACGGACGGCTTCCGTCTGATCATGGACTGGATCGAGCAGGAGTCGGGGGTCCCCTACGATGCGTCCCCCGCGGCGACGAAGGCGCACCGCGTGATCACCGACCACGCCCGCGGGATGACCTTCCTCGCCGCGGAGGGCATCCAGCCTTCGAACGAGGGGCGCGGCTATGTGATGCGGAGGCTGATCCGCCGCGCCGTTGTGCAGGCGCGCAGGATCGGTCTCGAGGACGTCTACCGCATCTCGCGCATCGTCGTCGAGCAGGTCGGCCCCTGGTACCCCGAGGTCGTCGAGCACGCCGACGAGATCGAGCGCGTCTTGCGGGCCGAGGAAGCGCGTTTCCGCGACACCCTCGAGCGCGGCCTGCGCGAGTTCGACGCGCTCTCGAAACGCGACGCGATTTCGGGCGAGGCGGCGTTCACCCTCGCCGCCACGTACGGGTTCCCGCTCGAGCTGACCGTGGAGCTCGCGGAGGAGCGCGGCCAGCCCGTCGACGTCGACGGCTATCGGCGCGCTATGGCCGAGCACCGCGAGATCTCGCGCGCGGGCAGCGCGTTCGACATCTCGACGTCGCTCCTGGAGGCTCCGCGCAGCGAGTTCGTCGGCTACGAGCGCACCGAGGTCCTCACGGCCATCCTCGCCTGCGAAGATCGCGACGACGGTACCTTCGACGCGAAGCTCGAGCAGTCGCCGTTCTACGCGGAGGGCGGGGGCCAAGTCTCCGACGCGGGCTTCATCGAGCACGACGAGACCGGCGTGCGTGCGGAGCTGATCCGGGCGACGCGGATCGGTGACGATCAAGTTCTGACGTTTCAGGGTGAGGGCTTCGGCGAGGGCGCGCGCGTGCGCGCGGTCGTCCCGAGGTCGATCCGTTACCCGACGATGGCGAACCACACCGGCACGCACCTGCTGCACAAGGCGCTCCACGAGGTGCTCGGCGAGCACGCGAAGCAGGCGGGCTCTGCGGTTCGTCCCGACAAGCTCCGGTTCGACTTCACCCACGGCCAGGCGCTCACGCCGGAGGAGCGCGAGACGGTCGAGCGGCGGGTGAACGAAAAGGTCTTCGAGAACCTGCCGGTGCGCACCTACGTCACCACGCTCGAGGAGGCCCGCAAGCTCGGCGCGATGATGCTCTTCGGCGAGAAGTACGGCGACGAGGTTCGGGTCGTCGAGATCGACGGTTACTCGCGCGAGCTCTGCGGCGGCACGCACGTGCGCTCGACCGCGGAGGTCGGGCCTTTCGCGATCCTCTCCGAGGGCTCCGTGGGCTCGGGCGTCCGTCGCATCGAGGCGGTGACCGCGGGCGAGGGCTGGGCGCTGCTTCGCGCGCGCGCGGAGGAGGCCGACGAGCTTCGGCTCGAGCTCGGCAAGGTACGCAAGGAGTCTCGGACGCCCAAGGCCGACACGAAAGGTCCGGAGGTGCTCGACGAGCGTCGCAGCGAGGCCGGCGACGTGCACGTGATCGTCGTCGAGGCCAAGGCCGCCTCCACGGACGACCTCCTACAGTTCTCCGACCGGCTGAAGCAGCAACACGCCCCGGCCGCGATCGTGCTCGGCGCGCGCGAGGACGGGACCGCGCACTTGATCCTCAACTTCGACCGCTCACTCGAGGCACGCGGTCTGAACGCGGGCGAGCTCGTGAAACAGGCGGCCGCGCTGATGGGCGGCGGGGGTGGGGGCCGGCCGACCATGGGCCGCGCCGGAGGCAAGCAGCCCGAGCGACTCGGTGAGGCGCTCGCCGAGGCCGAGCGACTGATCATCTCCGCACTCAGTTGAAGGTGCTCGCGCTCGACTACGGCGCCGCGCGCACGGGCGTGGCGGTCTCCGACCCGACAGGCACGCTCGCCCGGCCCCTCTGCGTCGTCCAGCGCGCGGCGTCGGAGGCGGGTCTCGCACGCCTTGCGGAGCTCGTTCGGGACGAGCAGGCGAAGCGCGTCGTCGTCGGGCTCCCGCTGACGCTGCGCGGTGAGCGGGGCGCGCAGGTCAGCGAGACGGAGCGGTTCCTCGAAGCGCTTCGTGAGGTGCTCGACGTTCCGGTGGACACCTTCGACGAGCGTTTCACGACCGCGCTCGCCGCGCGCGGTGGCGAAGCTCCCGAAGACGCGCGTGCAGCCGCCCACCTTCTCTCCTCGTATCTGGCGTGGGCGAGCAGGTAATCCCACCCGTCCGCGGGCGCCCGCGCCCGAGTCGCAGAGAGCAGCGCACGAGGCGCGCGATCGCGCTCACCGGGCTGCTCGGAGCGCTCGCCGTCGTCGGCGTGCTCGGCTCGCTCGCGCTCGGCGCCCTGCGCGAGTCGTCTCCGCCGCCGGCTCCGGTGGTCGTACCTCCGCCGAAGCCGCTCAGGATCGTCTTCCCCGAGGGCTTCACGATCGAGCAGATGGCCGAGCGCATCGGCGCGGTCAACACGATCGCGAAGGAACGCCGCAAAGTGACCCCGAAACTGAAGGCCGCGGAGTACACGCGCCTCACACGCCGCTCGAAGCTTCCGGGCGAGTTCGCGGGCGACGGAAAGTCCCGACCGCTCGAGGGCTTCCTCTTCCCGGCGACGTACGAGTTCCTCCCGAAGACGACGACCAAGCAGCTCGTGAACAAACAGATTGTCGCGTTCCACAAGGCCTGGGACAAGCTCGACCTCGGCTACGCGAAGTCGAAGAACCTGACGCCCTATGAGGCGCTGATCATCGCCTCGATGGTCGAGAAGGAGACGCTCGCGCCCGACGAGCGACCGAAGGTCGCGGCCGTCATCTACAACCGACTGAAGGCGGGGATGACGCTCGGGATCGACGCGACACTTCGCTACGGCCTCGACATCCCGCCGACGGAGTCGATCAAGCAGTCGCAGCTCGAGTCGGACAACCCGTACAACACGCGCAGGCTGCCGGGGTTGCCGCCGACGCCGATCGCGAACCCGGGGCTCGCCTCGATGCAGGCCGCTGCGCACCCGGCCAACGTCGACTACCTCTTCTTCGTGAGGAAGCCGGACAAGGTGCACCACTTCTTCACCACGAGCGAGGCTGAGTTCCTGCAGTACCTCGCCGAAAACGGCTACGGCGGATGATCACGGCGTCGACGAGGCTGGTCGCATTGCTCGGCCACCCCGTCGGCCACTCGCTCTCGCCGCGGATGCAGAACGCGGCCTTCGCCGCCCTCGCGCTCGACTGGGCCTACGTCGCGCTCGACGTACCGCCCAAGCGCCTCGAGGAGGCGGTGCGCGGGCTCGCTGCTGCAGGGTTTGCGGGCGCGAACGTCACCGCCCCGCACAAGCTCGCGGTCGCGAAGCTCGTAGACACGGAGGCGCCGTCAGTGAACACGCTCGTCTTTCGGGACGGCCGGATCGAGGGCACGTCGACCGACGCGGCGATCCTCGAAGGGCTCGAGACGGAGCATCCGGTCGTGCTCGGCGAAGGAGGCGCGGCGCAGGCGTTCCTGCAGGCGCTCCCGCACGCTCGCTCGTTCGCGCGGCGCGGGGAGTGGCCTCCCGACGTGGGCGACGCGGACCTCGTGGTCAACGCGACGGCCGCGCGCGACGAGGTCTTGGTCGAACTGCGGGCAGGCCAGACGCTCGTCGACCTGCCGTACCCGGCGTCGGCGACCGCCCGGGCCGCGCGCGACGCGGGCGTACGCGTGCTCGACGGGCACGACGTCCTCGTCGCCCAGGGTACGGCGTCCTTCGAGCTCTGGACGGGTCTCTCCGCGCCCGTCGACGTGATGCGCGCCGTGCTCGAGTTCTAGAACGACGAAGGGCCCGCCGGAGCGAGCCCTTCGTTCGATCCGTGCTCGGCTAGTGGATCTGGACGTTTCCTCCTTCGAGGATCTGCTCGCCCGAGTCGTAGCCGTTCGAGAGGCGGATTCGGTACGTGTCGCTCGAGCCCGGCTCGCCCAGGTCCTTCAGGTCGATCCGGTAGTCAAACGTTCCGCCGCCGTTGATGGTCGCAGTGCCGAAGATGCTGGCCTGCGTACCGTCGCGGCTGCACACGACCGACTGGACGTCGATCGAGTGCACGTTCATGTTGGCGGCAGGACCGTGATCCTGGTACTGCTCCTGTCCCTTCAGGCCATCGGCCTTCGCGTTGCCGCCGAAGGTGGCCTTGTCGCCGTTGGCCGCTGTGATCCGGCCGCCGTAGGTGACCTTGCAGCCCGGAGTGCTCGCCGGGATGACCCACGTCTTGGTCGCGGTGCCCTGCGGCTCGCCGGCGTCCCTGACGCCGTCGTTGTCCGTGTCGGCGTAGGCAGTGATCGCGTCCGAACCCGGCAGAGCCGACGTGTAGCAGAACGTGGCCTGGCCGGCACCGTTCGTCGTGGCCGACCCGCTTGCGGCCCCAGCGCCCGTGACGCTGAACCGGACGGTGACGCCCGGCGTCGGGTTGCCGAACGCGTCGCGAACAGTCGCAGTGACGCAGTGCTGGTCGTCGACGGTGTTCGTGTCCGCCGCCGGGGTCAGCACCAGCGTCGCCGGCAGGCCGGCCACGTAGACCTTCGTCGCCGTGTCACCCGGCTCATTCGGGTCCCGCACCGCGTCGCGGTTCGTGTCCGCGTAGGCGGTGATCGTGTCCGTGCCGACGACCGTGCCTGTGTAGCAGAACGTCGCCTGCCCGTTCGCGTCCGTGACCGCCGACCCGGTTGCGCTGTTCGCGCCGGAGACGGAGAACTGAACGGTGATTCCCGGTGTTGGGTCGCCGGCTGCGTCGGTGACTGTCGCGGTCACGCAGTGCTCCTCGCCGGCGCGGTTCGTGTCCGTCTCGGGCTCGAGCACGAGCACGGCGGGCGGCGGCGGTGCCACAAAGACGTTTCGGAGGAAGAAGTTGGCGATGAAAATGTTGTCGTTGTTCGAGGGATTGCGAGTGAAAACGGTCATCGACGTGTCGCCCACCGCGAGGAACGGGCGCAAGTCGTACAGCTCGTCGTCAGGGATGCTCGGAACGTTGGTCGGTGGGGCAAGGGGTGGTGGGTTGGTCGTCGAGTCGCCCGTGCCGCCGACGGTGATAAGCGCACCGTCCGCACAAGAACCATCATCCTCGCCCCCGGCCGATGACGTCAGGCGAACAGTGTTGACGTCCACCAGGCTGAACTGTCCGGGTGCGCAGCCTTGGGCACCGAAGGAGATTCCGAGCGAGAATTCCAGCGGCGCCGTGAACGAACTTGCGTCGAGCGGCTGCGCGAAATTGATGACGAAGGTGTCGCCTGCGGTCTCCTGAGCACCGAAGAAGATCAAGATGCTGTTCGTCGTGGTCGTCGGGTCGTCCCAGATCACCTTCAGGATGCAGCCGTCGTAGTTGGTGGTGGGGTTCTCCGTGATCGTGAAGACCACGAGGCCCGGTGCGGCCGCGTCCCCTACCGGCTTGACGATCGCCGTGACGTCGTCTCGCGCGTTGAAGGATTGGATGCCGCTGGGGATGATCAGATCCCAGACCACGGCGGCGCCGTTGAGCGTCACATCGTCGTTCTCCGGGCTATAGTTCCTGAATCCGGTCGTGGCGCAGAACAGGTCGGCCTCCCTGACCGTCGCCGCAGCCGATGGCTTCAAGATCTCGACAGTGCATGCGGGCGCGTTGGTGCCGCACGCATCCTCGGACAATTCCACCTTGCCGACGATCCTCTTGAACTCGTTCAGGCTATTGGCCGCGGCTGTCTGCGCGAACATCAGCGCCAGCAGCGACACGACAAGGAAAGCCAGCAGCTTCCAGGACCAGCGTGGTGTTTGGTGGGATTTCATCGTTCCTACCAAAACATGTTCCCCCTTTTCCGTGGCCGTAGAGATGTCGTCGCTGTTCGCCCGACGCCTACCACCGCAGTCCCGACAGGAACGCTATAACCGCGACGGCGGATCGCACAGGGGGCGACGGCGGATTCCCATCGGGTCGTCGCCTTACGGCGACGGCCTTGCAGCGCGACCCTCGGGGTGCAAGAACTCAAGAGCCGCAGGGGACGATCACTTGGACAGGGGGCAGACGCTCATCGACCTCGCGTACCCGATTCGGCGCGGCTCGCGCCGCGCGCGAGTCGAGCGCGTCGTTCGAGCTCTGGACCGAGCTGCCGGCGCCGGTCGGGGCGATGCGCGCAACTCTGCGTTAGCTAATTGCTGCGCCGTGCGCGAATGCGACCGCCTGTGCGCGGTTTCGCGCTCCCGTCTTGCGCAGGATGTGCTCGATGTGAGTTCCCACGGTCTTGGGGCTGATCACGAGGCGCGAGGCGATCTCCGCCTGACCGAGGCCTGAGGCGAGGAGGCCGAGCACCTCGGCCTCCCGTGGGGTGAGGCCCCAGCCGTTACCGATCGGCGCGCGGGCTCGCTCGCGGCGCCGGAGCAGTGCGCACACCCGCGCGACCAGCTCGTCGGGCGCGAACGGCTTCACCAGATAGTCGTCGCTGCCGAGGAGCAGCCCGGCGACCCGGTCGAGCGCGTCGGTCCGTACGCCCGAGACGAACACGATCGGCAGTGACTCGCCGAAACGGTCCCTGAGCGTCCGGCAGACCTCGTAACCCGAGATTCCCGGAAGCTGGACGTCGAGGAGGATCAGGTCGATCGGCACCGCGTCGGCGCAGGCGAGCGCCTCGGGGCCTGTGGCGGCTTCGATGCTCTCGAAGCCTGCGGTCCGCAGGGTTGCGGCGACGAACGCGCGAAAACGCTCGTCGTCGTCGACGACGAGCACCCGGCCGCAGGACGAAGTTCGTCCCGTCATCTCGCTCCCCTGGTGTGCCTCAAGTCAATTGAAGGCGTTTCCGGCTGCATTTACAAGGTTTGGCCCTACGGCCGCGCCCCGAGGGGGATTCAGTCGGCGACCCGAGGCGTCCTTGCCTCGCCGCCCCTAGCGTCTGGCGTCGTGGTCGGCCGACTATCTGCAGCGCCGGCCGAGGGCGACCGCGCCGGCGCGCGACGGCTCGGCCGAGGAGGGTCGGCGTGTTCGGCGACGGGGCCGCACAGCCGACATGTCGCCCGCCGCCGGCGGCTCCAGGGGCAGGTCCCGGGAACGTCGCGACGGTCGTCAACTCGACGACAAGCGACGGCGGAGTCGGTCAGTTCACGGCCAGGAGCTCTGGCGGCAACGGCACGAACTTCACGGCGGGGCCTCGATCGACCGCGAAGGGCCCCGTCCTCTCGGGGCACTTCGCCGCTCGGTGACCGGTCGCCAGGCCGAAGTACGCTTGCCGCGTGCTCCTCTCTCTCGTCACGGCAGGCGAGTCGCACGGTCCCGCTCTCGTCGCGGTCGTCGAGGGGCTGCCGGCGGGCCTCGTGTTGGATCGCGACGCGATCGACGCCGACCTCCGGCGCCGCCAGAAGGGGTACGGTCGAAGCCCTCGTCAAAAGATCGAGCAGGACGAGGTCGAGGTGCTCGCGGGGCTGCGCCACGGCAGGACGCTCGGGACTCCGTTGGCCCTCGTCGTCCGCAATCGCGACCACGTGAACTGGGAGTGGGGGATGAACCCGTGGCCGCCGGAGGGCGAACCCTCGGGCAGGGGCGCAAAACCGGTCACCCTGCCGCGGCCCGGTCACGCGGACTTCGCAGGAGCGCTCAAGTACGGCCTCGACGACGCGCGCGACGCGCTCGAGCGCGCGAGCGCCCGCCACACCGCGGTGCACGTCGCGGCGGGCGCGGTCG
>JACCTU010000054.1 GCA_013812235.1 Actinomycetota bacterium
GACCGGGTTTTGTGGGTTATGCGGTCGCTCCTACGAGCGTAGTGGGTCCGCGGTCGGCGTGCGGCTGCTCGTACTCGGCCGGCGGGATGTCGCCGAGTGATTCGTGCAGGCGGGCGTTGTTGAACCAGCCGAGGTACTCGACGATCGCGAGCTCGAGCTGGGAGCGTGTTCGCCAGATGCGGTCAGTGATGAGCTCGGTCTTGAAGCTGTCGACGAACGATTCGGCGAGCGCGTTGTCGAAGGCGTCGCCGACCGAGCCGACCGAGGCGAGGACGCGATGGTCGTCGAGGGTCTGGCCGTAGTCGATGCTCGTGTACTGCGAGCCCCGGTCGGAGTGATGGATCAGCTCGACGTCGGCGCCGGGTCCGCGCTGGCCGAGCGCCATCTTCAGTGCGTCGAGGACGAGGTCGGTACGCACGTGCGTCGCGAGTTGCCAGCCGACGATCTTGCGGCTGTAGGCGTCGATCACGAACGCGAAGAAGACGAGTCCTTCCCAGCAGCGCAGGTAGGAGAGATCGGCGACCCAGAGCTCGTTCGGCCGCGATGCGCTGAAGTCGCGCTGGCCGAGATCGGGCCGCCGATGGGCCCTCGGATCGGGCTTGGTGGTGCGCCACGGCTTGCCGCGCCGCTTCGCGCCCTGGATCGCGTTGGTCTTCATCAGCCGCTGCACGCGGCAGCGTGGCGCCTGCTCGCCGGCACGACGAAGCGTCTTCCACATCCGCCGGTAGCCGTGGGCGTAGTAGTTGGCCGCGTGCAGCTCCCGGATCCGAGCGAGCAGCCGCTCGTCCTCGACAGCCCTGGCCGAGCGTCGGCCACTTGCGTGTTCGTAGTATGCGGACACCGACACGCCCAGGGTCGTGCAGATCGGCTCGACCCGAAGCCGCCGCGGTGCTCGTCGACGTAGCGGCTCACCTCGGTCGGTCTGGGTCGAGCTCCTTGGCAAAAAACACCGACGCCGACTTCAAGATCTCGTTCGCGCGGCGCAGCTCGAAGTTCTCCTGCCGCAAGCGCTTGATCTCCTCGCGCTCCTCGCTCGTCGGCAGATCAGGACGCAGTCCTGCGTCCGCCTCCGCCTGGCGCACCCGCTTCCGCAACGTCTCCGGATGGATGCCCAGATCCGCAGCAACCTGCGCGATCGGACGGCCACTCTCGAGCGCCAAACGGACGCCGCGCTCGAGCAGCTCCTCGGGGTACTTCCTCGATCTCGACATGACCTGGAGGATCTCCTCTCCCCAGAACGACAGCCTGAGATCGAGAACCCCGCGAAACCCGGTCCGGCTTACTGGGCTAGCCGGCGGTGCCGGAGTGGGAGGACTGGCGTTGCCAGGGCCGAAGCAGACGGCCGGCGAGCAGCGGGAGCTCGCACGCTTCGCTCAGAAGGAATCCGAAAATTAGGGGGTACCTGCATGCGTTTATCGAAACGTCTGTCGCCGGCGACGGTGCTGGCCTCGATCGCTCTGTTCGTAGCGTTGGGCGGGACGAGCGTGGCGGCCGTCTCCGCGCTTGCGCCCAACAGCGTCGGCACGGCTCAACTCCGTAACAATGCAGTCGTCTCGACGAAGGTAAAGAACGGTTCGCTCCGGCGGGTTGACTTCGCTGCGAACCAACTTCCGGCGGGCCTCCGCGGCCCGGCGGGACCTCCCGGCCCAACCGGTGCGACTGGGCCGGGAGCGCGATGGGCGCTGGTCAATCCGACCGGAAGCATCGTCGTTCAATCCGGGGGAATCACGGTCGCGGCGAAGCCTGGGCCCGGTCAGTACATCCTCAACTTCGGCGCAGTCGTCGCCGGAAAGCTGATCATCGTCTCGTCGGGCCGCGCCAGCGATCCCGATTTCCGCGGCGTTGTGAGTGCGGGGCCGTGCGGCGGCACGACTGAAGGTGCGGTCTGCTCCGTCGGCAACGACACGAACCACGTGCAGGTGATCACGAACAACGGCGGCGAGACAGCAAGAGAGGATCATGCCTTCTACGTCGCTGTAGTCGGTTAGGCGGGCACTGCGATCGCGTCGGGTCTGCGCCGCACCGAGTCGCGGACCCGACCTCCGCCCAGGCCTGGTCGCGGCTCCCGCGACCCTTTTGTGGCTGGCGCGTAGCTCCGCATGCGTTTCTCCCGTGTTCCGCAATTTCCGGGTGGTTCGTGCGCCGGCGTCGGCTCGAACGTCCGTTCGGCAAGCATGGTTCGACTGTGTGCTGGACCTCATAAGCTTCTGCTACTCGTCGAGAGGTCGCGCAGCTGGTCAAGCACTTGGTCGCGTCGGTCTTCGGCGCGTTCGCGTTGCTGCTGGAGGATCTCGCGGGCGAAGGAGACCTCTTCGGGGTCGGCGCACCGCGCGGCGTCCAGGAACTCCGGCGAACCAAGCGGGTACTTGAAGAGCGACCTGACAATCGGGATGAAAGGGGGCGGCGGACCCGTATCCGCCACCCCCCGTACGCCTGCCGCTGCTTCCGCGTCATCCGCCGGACCACGCGAGCGGGTAGCGGTCGGGTCTTCGGCATGCGCGATGATGGCCGCGCCGCGCGCGACGGTCACGTTGTCGCAGTGGGCCGACCGCTACCTGGAGTCGCGGATCGACGTCGACGCGAACACGACGAAGAACTACCGCTCCGCGCTCAAGAAGGCGCGCGAGCACTTCGGCGACCGTGACCCTCACGACCTGCGCGCCGACGACGTCGCGGGATGGATCGCCGACCTCGCCGTCACTCGGAAGAACGCTCAGACTCGGGGAGGCCGTGTCGCTGCGATGGGGCGACGTCGATGCGGCTGGCTTCCGGCTACGGCTGCCACGGTCGGCGACAAAAAACGGGATCGTGCCACTCGCATGTGATGCCCGCCGACGAAGTACCAATCGAACGGTTTTCGGCCCTTATCGGCCGCTAGACCGCCGCGGCGGTGTGGTCTCGGTGTGGTCTCGAACCACACCGGGGCCGCATCCCGCATGGTTACGCGCACCTTGTACTTGTTCGTGTAGTCCTCCGCCGGCGGTCAGTCTATCGGGGAGAGTCTTCCCCCCCGAAAGGCGTAACGGGACGAGGAGCAATTGGCCACGGCCGGGATCGACCGATGGTCGCGGACGTAGTCGATGCCGGCAGCGAGGGCGTGGACGACGCGGATCGTGCCCCCATGGGCAACGACGAGCACCTCCTCGCCGACGTGTCGCTGCCCGATCTCTTCGACGAAGCTGCCGACCCGGGCGGCGAATGCCTCGAACGGCTCCGCGTTGTGTGCCCCCGCGCCGATCCCCGCCCGCCAACGCCGCTGCTCGTCGGGGAAGGACGACTCGATTTCTTCCGTCGTCAGCCCCTCCCACGCGCCGAAGCCGCGCTCTCGCAGGCGCTGGTCGAAGCGAACCTCCACGCCGATCGTCCCGGCCAGGATCTCGGCAGTCTCCCGGGCGCGGGAGAGGTCGCTCGAGTACAAGGCATCGACACGCCCGAGGCCCTCGGCGAGCCGACGCGCCTGCTCGCGACCGGCGTCGTTCAGCTCCGTGTCCGAGTGGCCCTGCCAGCGGTGCTGTGCGTTCCAGTCGGTCTCGCCGTGGCGCACGAGGATCAGCGTGGTCACGCGGGTAACGTAGCCCGATGGACCTTGGGCTCCGCGGGCGCGTCTGTGTGGTGACCGGCTCCACGGGCGGGATCGGGCTCGCGACTGCGCGGCTGCTCGCAGAGGAAGGTGCACTCGTCGTCGTGACCGGTCGAGACTCCGAGCGGGCCGAAGCAGCGCGCCGCGAAACGGGCGCGAAACTGGCTGTGGTGGCTGATCTGGCCGACCCCGGAGCACCTGAAGAGCTGCTCTCGCAGGCCGCACGCGAGCTCGGTCCGGTAACTGCGCTAATAAATAATGTGGGGAGCGCCTCCCAGGCGGACTTCCTCGAAGTCTCGGATCGAGAGTGGGACGAGCTCTGGCAGCTCAACGTGATGAGCTTCGTGCGGGCGATCCGAGCCGCTGTCCCCCCGATGCGGAAACGGGGGGAGGGTGTGATCGTGAACGTCTCGTCGACTGCGGCAAAGCGGCCCTCGACGTCGATGCCCCACTACTCCGTCACGAAGGCGGCGGTGCTCTCGCTTTCACGACTCGTCGCCGACCTCTACGCGAAGGACGGGATCCGGTGCAATGCGGTGACGCCGGGACCCACGGCGACGGCTGCGTGGCTGGGCGCGGGTGGCCTCGCCGACCAGCAGGGCGAGCGTACCGGCACGCCGCGCGAAGAGGTGCTCGCGGCGGTCGGCGCGGGGCGGCCGCTCGGCCGGCTCGCGGAGCCCGAGGAGATCGCGGCGGTGATCGCCTTCCTGTGCTCCGATCGTGCGTCGTACGTGACCGGCGCGGCGTGGAGCGCCGACGGCGGGACCGTGCCGATCATCGTCTAACCTGTGGACGAAGCGTTCCCAACTCGACACGCAGCCGGCACACACGCGTCACGAGATGGGCGGTAGCGTTGGAAGCCCCGCCGGAAGCCCCGGGTGGGAGGGGGTTAGGGATGGGGAACGGACTCGCGCGCGGCGAGGCCCGGCTGGTTTCGCGAGCCGGTCCACGACCGGATGAGCGACTACCCTAGGCCCATGCCGGAGCTCGCCGGACTGGTCGCGGACGTCTTCGAGCAGCGCGTGCGCGAGCAGGAGGAGCGCTGGCTGTCGGCGCTCGCCGTGCGGTCGTTCGAGTCGCGCGGGCGAGTTCGCGAGGAGGAGCCGTGCCGGGTGCGCACCCCGTTCCAGCGCGACCGCGACCGGCTGCTCCACTCGAAGCCCTTCCGCCGCCTCAAGGGGAAGACGCAGGTCTTCATCGACCCCGCCGGCGACCACTACCGCACTCGCATGACCCACACGCTGGAGACGACGGCGATCGCCCGTTGCGTCGCCCGCGCGCTGCAGCTCAATGAGGACCTGACCGAGGCGATCGGCCTCGGGCACGACACCGGCCACCCGCCATTCGGCCACGCGGGCGAGCAGGCGCTCGACGAGTGCATGCGGGAGCGATTCGGCCGCGGGTTCCGCCACAACGAGCAGTCACTCCGCATCGCCGAGAAGCTGAACCTGACCTGGGAGGTGCGCGACGGGATTCTCAAGCACACCGGCCCAGACGAGCCCGAAACCCTGGAAGGGCGCATCGTCCGGGTCGTCGACCGCGTCGCGTACATCAACCACGACATCGACGACGCGATCCGCTTCGGGATCCTGCGCGCGGACGACTTGCCCGCCGAGGAACTCTCCGTCCTGGGCCCCACGGGCTCGAGGCGGATCGACACGCTTGTCCACGATCTGATCGAGTCCTCCGCTCCGGCCGGCGACATCGTTCAGAGCGAGGCGATCGGAAGCGCGATGCTGTCCCTCCGCACGTTCATGTTCGAGCGCGTCTACCTCGGCCCGAAAACCCGCGACGAGCACGAGCGCGCCCGGAGCGTCATTCGCCGGATCTTCGAGCGCCTCGTCGGACGCGGCGACGAGCCGGAAGCTGTCGTCGACTACCTCTCGGGAATGACCGACCGCTTCGCACTCGACTACGCCGACCGGATCTGACGTTGGCCCGGCTCAAGGACGAATCGGTCGAGGCAGTCAAAGCGGCCGCGAACATCGTGGATCTCGTGGAGGCGAGGACGCGCCTCCGCAAGGTCGGTGGGCGCTACACCGGGCTCTGCCCCTTCCACGAGGAGCGGACGCCCTCGTTCTCCGTGTCGTTCGACCGCGGCACGTACCACTGCTTCGGCTGCGGCGTGGGCGGCGACGCGATCTCCTTCGTGCGTGAGACCGAGGGGCTCGACTTCGTTGGCGCGATCGAGTGGCTCGCGGACCGCTTCCACGTTCAGGTCGAGTACGACGATGCGTCGCCGCACGCCGACGAGCAGCGGCGGCGCCGCGAGCGGATGCGCGCGCTGCTCGAGCAGGCGGCGGCCTTCTACGAGCGCACGCTGTGGGATTCCGAGCACGGAGCGTCCGCTCGGGAGTACCTCGCGTCGCGCGGCCTCGGAGAAGAGGTCTGTCGAGAGTTCCGTCTCGGGCTATCGCCCGCTGGCGCAACGCTCGCCCGCAAGGCGCGCGAGAAGTTCTCCGCCGGCGAGCTCGCTGCCGCGGGGCTCGTCACCCGCCGCGGCACCGACTACTTCCAACGGCGGCTGATGTTCCCGCTGGCCGACGCGCGCGGCCGCGTGATCGGCTTTCAGGCCCGCAAGCTCCACGAGGACGACCCGCTCCGCGGCAAGTACGTCAACTCGCCGGAGGGCGAGCTCTTCCACAAATCGAGCGTCCTCTACGGGTTCAACCTGGCTCGCGGCGCGATCGCGAAGCAGGATCGCGCGATCGTCGTCGAGGGGAACACGGACGTGATCGCGCTGCGCCAGGCGAAGCTCGAACCTGTGGTCGCGTCGATGGGCACCGCGCTCACCGAGCGACAGCTCTCCGAGCTCTCGCGACTGACTTCCCGCGTCTTCCTCTGCTTCGACGCAGACGCGGCCGGCGAGGACGCAACGTTGAGGGGAATGGAGCTCGCGCTGCGCCAGGGGTTCGACGTCCGGGTCGTCGCACTGCCCAAGGGCAAAGACCCCGCCGACGAACCGGAGACGTTCGAGCAGCGGCTCGCGGACGCGGAGTCGTACGCCGTGCACCGCGTGCGGTTGGAGCTGGCCCGGGCCCGCGATCGACAGCACGCGTATTTGCGGGTGCAGGACGTGCTCAACGATCTGCCCGAGTCGCCCGAGCGACACGAGGCCTGGCGTCTCGCGAACGACCAGCTCGGACTGACCGTTCAGCTCCGCGCCGCGGCGGGCGGCACGACGAGCGCTGGCGACGCAATGTCGCCGCGACTCGTCGGGGTGGGGGAGAAGCTCGAGCGCAGCGCCCTCGCGGGCGTGCGTGCGCACCCTGCCCTCGGCCGCGTGCTCGCGGAGCTCGGCCCGGAGCACTTCGACTCGGAGCTGCATCGGCAGGCGCGCGACGAGTTGCTCACACCTTCCAAGGCGCCCGAGCCCGAACTCGTCTCACTGCTCGCCGGTCTCGACGCGCTGGCTGAGAAGGAGGGCATCGACGAGGAGACTGCGAAGCAGATGCTGCTTCGACTGCGGGAGCGGCGCCTCCGGAGGGAGTTCGAGGGCGCAGACGAAGCCGACCTCAGCGAGCTCCAGCACAAGCTCGCAGAAGTCCGAACAGCGATCCGAGAGTTCGCCTGACCTCATCGGTTTTTGCTACCCGAAGAGCGTCATCCTGGCGCTCGGGGCCAGTGCGAGTTCACGGAACCAGTTGTCATGAACACGACAGGCGTGATCAGAAAAGGAGCCCTGGACGCGATTACATCGTTTCGGACACGCGAAGGCGTTCCGTCTGCGTATTCCACCACGGAATCATGCGCGTTGCGAGCGCCGAGAATGAGCAGGAGAGCGGCTACAATTCCCCGTTCGATCCCCGGTAGCTCAATTGGTAGAGCATCCGGCTGTTAACCGGAGGGTTGTTGGTTCGAGTCCAACCCGGGGAGCTCTCGTCGGCGTTCGCGGTCCGTAGACTCGCCCGCGTGCGCCTGCGCCCCGGCCTCCTCGCCCTCGTGGCGCTGCTCTCGGCGTGCGGCGGCACCGACCAGCAAGAGCGCGAACTCCAGCCGGGCGGCACCGTGACGATCGGGATCGTCGACGCTGAGCGGCTGGTCGCGGAGGGTGCCCGCGTCGAGGCGAACCGCGTGAACAATGCCGGGGGCGTGGGGGGTGCGCTGACGATCCGGCTCGCGCGAGGGCCCGTCCCCGACCTCCTGGGGCGGGGTGTCCGGCTTTTCGTCCTCCCCTGCCGCCTCGGTCTCGCCGGCGCCGCTTCGGCCGTCTCGGCGGCGGTGGCGTTCGCGGTCGCGC
>JACCTU010000055.1 GCA_013812235.1 Actinomycetota bacterium
GTCGGCAACACGACGAAGGCGGTCACGAAGGGCTATGCGATCGGCTCCGCCGCGCTCGCCGCCCTCGTGCTCTTCGACAGCTACACGACCGGGCTTGCGGAATCGAACCTGAACGTGACGTTCAACCTCTCCGACGCCTGGGTGATCGCCGGGCTCTTCATCGGCGGCCTGATGCCGTTCCTCTTCGCATCGCTCGCGATGCAGGCTGTCGGCCAGGTCGGCGGCCAGGTCGTCGAGGAGGTGCGCCGCCAGTTCCGTGAGATCCCCGGGATCCTCGAGGGGACGGGCCGGCCTGACTACTCGCGCGCGGTCGACATCGTCACCCGGTCGGCGATCAAGCGCATGCTCGCGCCGGCGCTGATTCCGGTGCTCTTCCCGATCATCGTCGGGATCATCTCGCCGAAGATGCTCGGCGGGTTGCTGATCGGGACGATCGTGACCGGCCTGTTCCTCGCGATCGCGATGACGTCGGGCGGCGGCGCCTGGGACAACGCGAAGAAGCTGATCGAGGACGGCGCCTTCGGCGGCAAGGGCTCGGAGGCCCACGCAGCTGCTGTCACCGGGGACACCGTGGGCGATCCGTACAAGGACACCGCGGGCCCCGCGATCAACCCGATGATCAAGATCGCGAACGTCGTGGCGATCCTGATCATCCCCCTCATCGTCGCGATACACGGCTAATAGCCGGGCCGCGGCTAAGCGCGCCAGTACTGGCGGGTGAAGAGCACGACGATCGGGATGATCTCGAGGCGTCCGAGCCACATCAGCGCGATCATCACCAGCTTGGAGAAGTCGCTGTAGGGCTCGAACGAGCCCATCGGCCCGGCGATGCCGAGGCCCGGGCCGACGTTGCCGAGCGTCGTCGCGGCCGCCGCGACCGCGTCGATCAGACGCAGGTCCAACCCGACACGGTTGGCGTCGACGACGAGCAGCAGCGTCCCGACGACGAAGAGGCCCACGTAGAGCAGGATGAAGCTCGAGACCGCCCGGAGGACTCGCTCGTCGACCGAGTGCCGGTTCAGGCGGATCCGGCCGACGATCTCGGGGTGGACGGTCTGGTCGAGCTCGCGGCGGAGGATCTTGCCGAGCAGCAGGTGTCGGACGACCTTGATCGACCCTGCGGTCGATCCCGCGGAGCCGCCGATGAACATGAGACCGATCAGCAGGACGAGTCCGAGCAGCGGCCAGGCATTGAAGTCGGTGCTCGCCATGCCGGTGGTCGTCATCGTCGACACGACCTGGAAGGCTGCGTGACGGACCGCCTCCTCGCCTCCGAAGATGTCGTCCTCGAGGAGGATCGCCGTGACGGCGACCGTCGCCGCAAGCAGGAAGCCGACGTACACCTTGAACTCGTCGTCGCGCAGCAGGAGTCCAGGGCGGCGGCGGATGAGCGCGCGATACATCAGCGCGAAGTTCGCACCGGCTATCGCCATGAAGATCGTGATCGTCCATTGAGACGCAGGGCCGAACGCCTCCGCCGAGCGCGCCTCGGTCGAGAACCCGCCCGTCGGCATCGTCGTGAGCGCGTGCGAAACGGCTTCGAACAGGTTGATGCTCGGGTCGATCCGCGTCCAGCCGAGGCTTGCCAGGATCGTGATCTGGATCAGCGTCAGACCGATGTAGAGAACCCACAGCCGACGCGCCGTGTCCCGGATACGCGTCGACAGCTGCTCGATTTCGGGACCGGGCATCTCCGACTCGAGAAGCTGCCGGCCGCCGACGCGGAGCCGCGGCAACACGGCGATCGCCAGCACGATGATTCCCATGCCGCCGAGCCACTGGCTCAGCTGCCGCCAGAAGAGCACCGAGTTCGGCAGCCCTTCGATGTCGGTCAGAACGCTCGCTCCCGTCGTCGTGAACCCCGACATCGACTCGAAGTACGCGTCGACCGGATGCGCGAGCTGGTCTTCGCCCGTGAGCAGATAGGTGAGCGCGCAGACCCCGGCCGCCGCGAGCCATGTGACCGACACGACGAAGAAGCCTTCGCGGATGCCGAGGTGCCCGCCGTGGCGCCCGGAGCGCTCGATCGCCCACCCGACCACGAAAGAGATCGCGCCGGCACCGAGGAAGGGCCACGGCGGCTCGGAGTAGATGAACGCCACCACGGTCGGAGCGAGCAGGGCGAAGCTCAGATACTTGACGCTCGCTCCGACAAGGCCGAGCGCACTTCTGAAGTCGACGCCGATCGACTCGCGGCGGAAGAGGCGGCGCAGCCTGGCGCGGGTCAGCCGGGCCACGTGACGCTAGAGCGCCTTCTCCACCTGGGTCGCGCGCGCCGACTCCGTGAAGATGATCGCCCGGTCGCCAGCGCGGAGCACGTCGTCGCCGTGGGGGAAGATCGCCTGCCCGTCGCGCACGATCGCCCCGATCAGCGCGCCGCGGATCGGCATCGTGCGGAACGGTTGGTCCGCGTACTCGCTCTCGGGGCGCACAGTGACGTCGAGGATCTCGAAGCGGTCGCCCTCGAGCATCGTGACCTGCCGCGTCCGCGGGTCGTGGGCGAATCGAACGATCTCTTCGGCCGTGACCTGGCGCGGGTTGATCGCGACGTCGATGCCGGCACGCTCGAACACCTCGGTCGACGCGGCTTTGTGCACGATCGCGATCGTGAACGAGACTCCGTGCAGCTTCGCCAGCGTCGCCGCGTAATGGTTCTTGGCGTCGTCCTGCATCACGAAGACGGCGGCGCGGGACTGGCCGATCCGCTCTCGGTCGAGGAACTCCGGGTCGAAGCCCGTCGCATGATAGACGCGCACGGTCGGGAACTGCTCCGCGGTGAGTTGCGCGCGCTTCGGGTCCGACTCGATGATCCGCACGCGCAAACCCTGGTCGACGAGCGCGCGCGCCACCGCTCGGCCCGTGCGGCCCGCTCCGAAGATCACGATGTCGTCGAGCCGGCGGGTCTCCTCCGAAAGGCTGTCTCCCCAGGTCCTGGCGGCGTCCGGCGAGCCGATGATCACGACCCTGTCGCCGACTTCGATCCTCTGGTCGCCGCGCGGGATGATCATGCGGTCGCCCCGGATGATCCCGGCGACCTTCGAGTCGCGCGGGATGCGCGCCTCACGCAACGGCACACCGACGATGCCGTCCCCCTCGTTGCGGGCCACGACGTCGAACTCGACGATCTGCACTTGACCATCCGCGAAGACGTCCGTCTGACGCGCTGCGGGGAGCCCGATGATCCGAGACACCGCGTTGGCGGTTTCGAGCTCGGATGAGACCATGAAGTCGACGTCGAGCTGGCGCTCGCGCCACACCTCGAGATACTCCTCGTTCGTTGTCCGGACGATCGTGCTCGTCTCCGGAGCGAGGTTCCGCGAAAAGATCGCCGCGATCAGGTTGATCTCGTCAAGCGACGTGCACGAGATCATCAGATCGGACTCGAGCAGACCCGCCTCCTGGAGCGTGCGTCGGCTGGCTCCGTTCCCCTCGATCGTGGCGACGTCGAATCGGTTCGCGAGTGCCGCGAGCCGCGCGGGGTCGAGGTCGACGACCGTGACGTCGTGCTCGTCGTGGAGAGCCTCCACGATCGTTGCGCCCACCTGCCCAGCCCCGACGACGAGGATCCTCACGGGGGCACACTAAACGGAGAGAGTGCTTCGCACTTTCTCCGTCGTTTGAGCGCAGCGGCGGAACAACCGCGGTGAGCCTCCCGGCCGGCAAAGCCGGCCTCTGGCGGCGACGCGTATCGATCCATCTCCGTCGCCTGAAAGAGTGCTTCGCCGCGGAGGCGCGGCTCTGCCGCGCCTCGAGCTCCGGCGGCTGAGTCGCCACTGCGCTCGAACGGCTGAAAGTGCGAAGCACTTTCAGCCGCCGCTAGAGTCGTTCGGTGCCACGGCGTCGCCGCCAGCAGGGGCTCGAGCGGGTACTCGGCGCGCCCTCTCTCTTCGCGACCGTCTACGGCAACGTCGGTTCCTCGATCTACTACGCGCTCGGCGTCACCGCCGTCTTCGCGCTGGGGCTGACGCCGGTCGTCTTCGTGATCGCCGGGCTGATCTTCGCTGCGACGACCATGACCTACGCGGAGGGGACGGTCCGGTATCCGGAGGCGGGCGGCTCGTCGAGCTTCGCCCGCCACGCGTTCAACGAGACGGTGAGCTTCGGGGCCGCGTGGGCGCAGCTGCTGAACTACGTGATCACCATCGCGATCTCGGCGTTCTTCGTGCCGCACTACCTCTCGATCTTCTGGGAGCCGCTGCGGACGAACCCGTGGGACATCGTTGCCGGAGCCGTCGTGATCGTCCTGCTGGTCGCGGTGAACATCGTTGGCATCCGCGAGGCCGCGGCGCTGAACGTCACGCTCGCTGTCGTCGACTTCGCAACCCAGCTCCTGCTCGTCGTGATCGGCTTCGCGCTCGTCTTCAGCCCGGATGTCCTCGTGGCGAACGTGGATTTCGGGACGACACCGAGTTGGGGCAACTTTCTCCTTGCCATCCCCGTCGGGATGATCGCGTACACCGGGATCGAGACAGTTTCAAACCTTGCCGAGGAAGCGCGCGACCCGACCCGCAACGTCCCCCGCGCGTACCTCCTCACGGCAATCGCCGTCTTCGCGATCTTCTTCACGCTTCCGGCCGTCGCGCTTTCGGCGCTGCCCGTGACCGAGATCGACGGCGAGCGAACAACGCTACTGGCGCTCCCGCCGGAGCAAGGGGGATTCCAGAACGATCCGGTTCTCGGCGTGGTCGAGGGGTTGGGACTCTCGGGCGTGCTGCTCGACGTGCTCAAGATCTACGTCGGGGTGCTCGCCGCGACGATCCTCTTCATCGCGACGAACGCGGGGGTGATCGGGGCCTCTCGAATCACGTACGCGATGGCGTCTTACCGACAGCTGCCGGGCGTCTTCCGCCGCGTGCATTCTCAGTTCAAGACTCCCTGGATAGCGCTTGTCGTTTTCGCCGGGGTCGTCTCGATCGCGACCTTGCTGCCCGGCCAGGTCGACTTCCTCGGGACGATGTACTCCTTCGGCGCAATGTTGTCGTTCACGATCGCGCATGTCTCGATCATCGTGCTGCGCTATCGGCGGCGCGATGACGAGCTCCTTTTCCGTGGGCGTCCGAACCTGCGCCTCGCCGGAGTCGACTGGCCGGTGTTCGCGCTCCTCGGTGGACTGTGCACCGGGCTCGCGTGGCTCGTCGTCGTCGTCCAGACGCCGGCGACGCGCTATGCCGGCCTTGGCTGGCTTGCACTGGGGTTCGCCATCTACATTGTCTACCGTCGGCGCCTGCGGCTTTCGCTGCGCGAGACGAGTCGCGCGCCGGCGCTCGTCGTCGGCCCGTCGCTCGTCGCCGAGTACCGGACGATCGTCGTCCCGATCGTCCGATCGCCGGAATCGGAGGACGCGCTCATCGCGGCCGCTCGGCTGGCCACCGACCGGGGATCGACGATTGTCCTGCTGCACGTGCTCGAGGTCCCGCTCGACCGCTCGCTCACCGCCGACCTGGGCGCGCTCGAGGACCGCGCTGACGGGCTGCTCGACGACGCGCAGGCTCTGCTCGAGGAGTACGGGGTCCGGGTCGTCTCTCGGCTGGTGCGCGCTCGTTCGACACCGCGCGCGATCGTCGACGAGGCCGTGGCCCGAAACGCCGAGCTGATCGTCGTGGGTGCACCACGCGCCGTGCGTCCAGGGCGGAGACTCCTCGGACGTACCGCGGAAAAAGTGCTGAAGCTGAGCCCGGTGCGGGTGCTCGTGACCGCCGGGCGGCGGGCCGTGGCATGACAAGGGTCCTGGCGCTCCTGCTCGTCGCGCTCGGGGTCGCGATCGTCGTGCGAACGGTCGCCGCGGGCGTGGGGAGCGGCATCGGCCTCTTCTTCGGCGTCCTCCTCGTCGCAGCGGGCGCAGGGCGTCTCTACCTCTTGCGGAGGAGCTGATGGCGCGCCGGTTCGAGGGTCTGACACGGGTGCTGGGCGGCGGCTCGCTCGCCTCCGTCGCGTACGGCGAAATCGGCTCGTCGCTCTACTTCGCGCTCGGCGTCGTCGCGCTGTACGCACTCGGGGTTACTCCTCTCGTGCTGCTCGTTGCGGGTCTCGTCTTCCTTCTCGTCGCGCTCTCGTACGCGGAGGGCACGGCGGCCATCCCGGAACCAGGTGGCGCCGCGCTGTTCGTGCGGCGCGCGTTCAACGACCCCGCCGGCTTTGCAACGGGATGGGTGCTTCTCCTCGACTACCTGATCGTGACCGCGCTCGCCGCGCTGTTCGTCCCGCACTACCTGGCCGCGCTCGGGCTGGAAGGGCTTCGCGACTCGCCGTGGGACGTCGTCGTCGGAGCCGCAGTGATCGTTGCGCTGTCGGGCGTCAGGCTCGTGCGCCGGCCGCAGCTCTACCGGCTCGCTGTCGCCGTCGCGGGGATCGCGGTGGTCGCTCACGGGCTCTTGATCGTGCTCGGGTTCGCGCTGCTCTTTGATGCGGGCGCGTTCCGGGGAATCGACCTGGGGGCCGATCCGGCGTGGGACGAGCTCGCGTTTGCGCTTCCGCTCGCAATGCTGGCGTACACCGGCCTCGAGACGGTTGCCAACCTCTCGGCCGAGACGCGGGAGCCCGGACGAACGCTGCCGCGGAGCCTCTTCGCGGGGATCGGCGCGGTCGTCGGGGTGTCGGTCGCGATCGGCGTCGTCGGGATCTCCGCCTTTCCGGTCGAGAACGGGACGACCGCGCTGGGTGAGCAATGGCGGCTGGCGCCGCTCGCGGGAATCGCGGACGCGATCGCTGCGGAGCTCCCCTCGGTGCTCGGCGACGTTGTCATCGTCCTGGTCGCGCTGAGCGGTGTCGTCGTGCTCCTAGCCGCGGCCACGACGTCGATGTCGGGCGCCGGTCGCCTGTCGTACTCGCTCGCGCGGCATGCCATGCTTCCGCGAGCCTTCGAGCGGCTCCACCGGCGCACGCTCCACGCGCCGGCGGCAATCGTTGCGACCGCAGCCGTCGCGGTCGCGCTGCTCGTCGGGAGCGACGTCGCTGGTCGCGCATCGGTGATCCTCGCGAGCCTGTACAGCTTCGGCGTTCTCCTCGCGTTCACGGCGGCGCAGCTCGCGGTCGTGCGGTTGCGACGGGCCGAGCCGGACCTGCCGCGGCCGTTTCGGGCTCCGTGGATGCCGTTCGCGGGGCTGCTCGGGGCCGCGCTGACCGCAGTGATCTTCTTCCTCTCGGTCGCGACGCACGAGGCGGCGCGGATCGCCGGACCCCTATGGCTCGCGGCCGGATTCGTGGTGTTCGTGCTCGTCCGCCGCCGTCGGGGGATCGCGCTGACTGCTCGCGTGCGGCCGGCAGTGGCCGACATCGTCCCGTCGAAGGAGGGCGAGTACCGCAGGATCCTCGTCCCGGTCAAGCTCGGCCCGATCGGTGTCGAGGTCTTCGCGACGGCCCTCCGCCTGGCCGAGGAGTACGGCGCGTCGATCACCGCGATCCACGTCGTCCCGGTACCGCTCGACCAGCTGCTCGACGCGCCACTCTACGAGGAGGAAGAGCGCGCGGCGAGCTCCCTTGCCGAGGCGAAGCTCCTCGCCGCCGAGCACGGGGTCGAGGTCGACGCGGAGGTCGTCAGGGCCCGCGCGATCGGGTCGGCGGTGATCGAGTACGCGCTCGAGCGCGGCGCCGACCTGATCGTGATGGGCTCGTCTCCCCGCTGGCGGCGCCAGTCGCGCCTGTTCGGCCCGACCGTCGACTACGTCCTCCGGAAGTCGCCGTGCGAGGTGATGGTGATCGCCTACCCGCAGGGGGTGCTGGAGGAGGAGGAGCTCGCAGCGTCCGCCGCGGCTACGCTGCCCGTATGAGAGCGATCGTCGTCGGCTGCGGCCGCGTCGGCTCGACCGTGGCGAAGACGCTGGCCGAGGAGGGGTGGGACGTCACCGCCGTCGACGAGAGCGAGTCCGCGCTCGCGCGGCTCGGCGAGCGCTGGCGTGGCGGGTTCGTGATCGGCCACGGCATGGACGTCGCGACGCTTCGGCAGGCCGGGATCGAGAACGCCGACGCGCTCGTCGTGGCCACCGACGGGGACAACACAAACATCGTCGTCGCGCAGATCGCACAGAAGATGTTCGACGTGGACACGGTCGTCGTCCGGCTCCTCGACCCCGCGCGGGCCGATTTCTACGCCGGCCGAGGGCTCGACGTCGTCTGCCCGACGAAGACCGCGTACGAGACGTTGACTGAGCGCGTTCGCGCCGCGCGGGTCCGCAGCTGATGTTCGCGATCGTCGCAGGCGGTGGGAAGGTCGGCGCCACCGTCGCGCGGACGCTCCTCCGCCGCGGCCACGAGGTGACGCTCGTCGAGCAGCGCGCCGACCGTTACGAGCGGCTCGAGCAGGAGTTCGAGCACCAGATCCAGCTGGGCGACGCGACGGAGATGTTCGTACTCGAGCGTGCCGGGATCGCGCGGCCGGCCGAGATCGTGATCGCGGTGACCGGGGACGACGAGGACAACCTCGTGATCGGCCAGCTGTCGCGTGAGAAGTACGAGGTCGAGCGCGTGATCGCACGCGTCAACGACCCGCGAAACCAGCAGCTCTTCGATCTGCTCGAGATCCCGCAGACGGTGTCCGCGACGCAGATGGTGCTCGGCTTGATCGAGCACGAGGTGCCCGCGCACGAGCTGATTCACCTGCTCGAGCTGAAGAAGGAGAACCTCGAGATCGTCGAGGTCGAGATCGAGCCCGGAGCCCCTGCGGCGGGCAAGCGCGTCGACGAGCTCGCGCTCGAGGACGCGCGCCTCATCTCCGTGCTGCGCGACGGAAAGGCCGAGATCGCGGTCGGCTCGACGAAGCTCCAGGCCGGCGATCAGGTGCTGGCGATCCTCGAGCCGGGCCGGGAGGACGACCTCCGCAGGCTCTTGCTAAAACGCTGAGTGTGCGCCGGGGGGTCGCAATCGTGCTGGCCGCGCTCGTCGGGTCGGCCTGCGCGGCGTCGGGATCGACGGCCGAGACGTCGACGACCGGCGCGGCCGCGTATTCGTTCCGAAGCATCCTGAGCGCGAGCGACCCCGTGCATGTCTCGGCCCCGGCGAACAAGCCGGGTTGGCTCTACGTCGTCGAGCAGGCGGGGCGGATCCGGCTCGCGGTCAACGGGCGGCACCGGTCGACCCCGTTCCTCGACATCCGTCCGCTCGTGCGCTCCGGTGGCGAGCAAGGGCTCCTGTCCGTCGCCTTCCATCCGCAGTTTGCAAAGAACCGGCGCTTTTTCGTCAACTACACCGACGTGAACGGCCACACGCGCGTCGTCGAGTACCGCTCGAACGCGGCCGGAACGCAGGCGCTGACGCGGACGCGCAAGCAGTGGCTCTTCGTAGCCCAGCCGTACTCGAACCACAACGGCGGCCAGGTCGCGTTCGGCCCCGATGGCCAGCTGTACGTCGGCATGGGCGACGGCGGCTCGGGCGGCGACCCGGAGAACCGCGCGCAGAACCTGAACACGCTGCTCGGCAAGCTGGTTCGCATCAACGTCACGGTGGCGAAGCCGAACCCGCAGATCGTCGCCCTCGGGCTGCGCAACCCCTGGCGCTTCTCGTTCGACCGCGCGAACGGCGACCTCTACATCGCAGACGTCGGCCAGAATGCGTGGGAAGAGATCGACTGGGTCCCGCGCGCCCGCGTGGCCGAGCTCGCGAACTACGGTTGGGACGTGTTCGAGGGGCGCGCGCGGTTCGAGTCGAAGGCGCCGAACCCGCGCGGCCGGCTCGTTGCTCCGGTCCACGTCTACGGCCGCGGCGACGGGTGCTCCGTCTCGGGCGGCTTCGTCTACCGGGGTGCGGCCGTTCCCGAGGCGCGGGGGCGGTACTTCTTCGGCGACTTCTGCGCCGGGACGATCTGGTCGCTCGTGATTTCGGGCGGCCGGGCGACCGACGTGCGGCGCGAGGGCGGGCGGATCGAGAGTCTGTCGAGCTTCGGCGAAGACGCCCGCGGTGAGCTGTACGCGACGTCGCTCGGGGGCCGGGTCTACCGTCTGAGCCGCTAACCGGCGCCGCGGCGCCTGACGCTCGGCGGTTGGCGTTCGAGCGCGGCGTAGGCGAGCGTCTCCAGCGACTCATTAAGGCGCGCGAGCTCGCCCGCGATTCGCAGGACACCTTCCTGCGAATCGAGTCGCCGGTTCAGGGTCTGGAGCTCCGCGCGGATGGCGTCGAGCCGCTCGAGCAGCACGTCGAGCTGCCGGTCGTCGAACGTCCCGCGGTGACGGTCCATGCGCTCCAATTCTACGCGGCGCGCTCACCCGGCTCCCAGCGTTGAAGGCGCGCGTGCACGCGTCGTTGATAGCCTCTCCCTTCACACATACGCCGCGCGGTTCGGGAATCCGGTGCAAATCCGGGACGGTCCCGCCGCTGTGAGGGGAGTTGCCCTCGCCCGATGTGCCACTGGCTTCGGCCGGGAAGGCGGTGCGAGGGGGAGCCCCGAGTCAGAAGACCTGCCGCGCGTCGCAGACCCGAACCCCTCGCGGAAGGAGGATTCGTGTTTCGACGCTGTCTGTTCATTCTCGTCTTCCTCGCCTGCGCGCTCGCGCTGGCGGCTCCGGCCTCTGCTCTCAACTACCACGTTCGTGTGGAAGGCAAGACGCAGACGATCTTCGGTGCGACGGAGCCGCGCTTCGTCAGCGGTGCCGCCCGCGTCAGCGCGCTGGACGCGCTGGAAGCAGCGAGCCTCGCCGGCGAGTTCTACTACCACCTGGAGGTCACGAGCTTCGGTCCCTACGTCGATCAGGTCGGGCGCTTCGCCGGCGCCGGCACGGCGGGCTGGGCCTTCAAGGTCAACGGCGCGTCGCCGCCGGTCGGGGCCGACCAGGTGGCGCTCGCGGAAGGCGATCGCGTCGTCTGGTACTGGGCGCAGTTCGGGATCGCAGGCGGGCCTGAGACGCTTCACCTGACGAAGACGAGCGGACGCTGCTACCGCGTCAGCGCCCGCGACGACCGTGGGCTGGAGCGCGCAACAACCGGTGCAACGCTTCGCGTCGACGGGAAGTCCTACGTCACCAGGGCCGGACGCGCGTGCCTACCGAAGCACGTCGGCCTCGTGCGCGCGTACCGTGGCGGATCGATTCGCTCGAACGCGGCCCGATGATCCGCCGGCTCGCCGCGCTCCTCGCC
>JACCTU010000057.1 GCA_013812235.1 Actinomycetota bacterium
GCAGATGCCGATCGCGATCGCGACGATGCTGCCCCACGACGGCGCGACGGGCTCGAAGCTCCCGATCCCTCCGAAGAGCGTCAGCCCGCCGGCGACGGCGAGAACCGCCGCGCCGCCGAGCAGGGCCGCGAGCCCGCGGTTGCTGAACCACTTACGGCCGGAGATCTCCGTGGCGACCGCCGACTTGAACTCCGTGAAGCGCGCCGAGTTCGCGGTTCGATCCTCCTCGATCCGGTCGCGAAAGCGCGAGAGCCGCTCGGGGGCCTCGGCGAGGATCGCGTCGACGACCTGGCCGACCGGCGCCTCGAACGCTTCGACCGGCGCTTCGGCGTCGGCGAGCGAGAGCTCGAGATCCGAGACTTGCTGGGTCTTGAGGCCGCCCCAGATCTTCCGCTCCGTCGTCACGGGCTCCGCGCGGTAGCGCCCCCGACGGATCAGGTCGAACAGCGTGGCCGTGAACTCGAGCGATCCCGGTGTCCCGCCCTGAGCGAGCAGTGACGGCACCAGCCCCGGCTGCGTCTCGGTCGGGGGCTCCTGCTCGTACTCGCGGTCGTACGCAGTCTTGCGCTCTCGGCCGAAGCGCCACCAGACGAACGCGAGCAGCGCCAGCGCCGGGCCGAGGGCGAGCGCGAGCAGGATCGCGAGCGTGCGCGGCAGGTTGTCGAGGGCGTCGTCGAGCTTGCGCCGGTCGCGCTCGTAGGCAGCTGCGCCCTCGCGCTCCTCTGTGCGAATCGCCTCCAGACCGAGCCCGCCCCTGACCTTCATGCTCGTCGTAGCCGTGAAGAATTGGCGCGGAAACAACGTTCTCAACTCGACCCATTGGCCCCTCGGGACTCGGAGGGCGCGCAGGTCGACGCGAGTCCCGTCGAGGGCTACGTCGCCTCGGACAGCCACGGGATGGCCCCACGCCTGCACGACGTCGCCGGGCCCGACGACGGTCGCGGTCAGCTGGGCGAGACTCTCCTCCCACTCCTCGCCCCAGACCCGCACGTTGACATCGACGACGTCGTCGTAGGCAGTCGGGAGTCCGCGCAGCCGGTAATGGACGCGGAACCGCCTCGGCTCGTTCGCGGCGCGGTAATGCCAGACGATCCGCACGCCCTTGTCGGTGGAGGTCGTGCCGAACGTGCTCGGCGTGTCCACGCACTTGAGCTCCGCGCAGGCGCCGGGCCTGAACTGCTGGTCTCCCTCAGCGACGAAGACCTGGTCGACCGTCTCGCCTACGCGGAGCGGGATCTCCCGATACGCGCCCTTGTAGTCGCCGACGAAGGAGAATGCGATCACCTCGTCGACGATCAGGCTGCCGTCCTCCTCGACCTGGACGGTGATGTCCGCCGCCGGCAGCATGAACGACTTCGCGGCGGCGTTCCCGGCGAGCGCGAGCGCCGCGAGAGCAGCTACCGCAAGGAGGGCTCGGCGCAACAGGCGCTGAGCCGCTGGGCCGCGCCGGACGCCCCGATGCAGCGTCCTCAGTCGCACCGATAGCACCAGCTATCGGCGCTCCTTGCGTCCTTGCCTCGGAACGCCCAGCGCACCCCAGCGACGAGCGACGTTCCGCCAAGCCCTCCTAGAACGCGACGCGTGGCGCCTCCCGGGCCTCGCCCTCCACCTCGAAAAACTCCTTCCTCGAGAAGCCGAACGGGCCTGCGAAGAGCACGCCCGGCACGGTCTGGATGGCGGTGTTGTACGTCAGCACCGTGTCGTTGTAGACCTGTCGCGAGACCGCGATCCGGTTCTCGGTCTGCGCGAGCTCTTCCTGGAGTTGCCGGAAGTTCTCGTCGGCCTGCAGCTCGGGGTACGCCTCGGCGACCGCGAAGAGGCGGCCGAGCGCCTGTCCGAGGATGCCTTCCGCCGCGCCTTGCTCCGCCGGCCCCTGTGCAGCCTGAGCGCGCGTGCGCGCGGCGGTCACGGCCTCGAACGTCTCCCGCTCGTGGGCGGCGTAGCCCTTGACGGTCTCGACCAGGTTCGGGATCAGGTCGTAGCGGCGCTTCAGCTGGACGTCGACTTGCGCCCACGCGTTCTCGACCCGGTTGCGCAGGGTGAC
>JACCTU010000064.1 GCA_013812235.1 Actinomycetota bacterium
CACCTCGGTCACGTGACGGGACACTCGATCGGGATGACGATGATCGAGTTCCCGAAGATCGGCGAGGGCGTTGAGACCGAGCTCGAGTCGAACATGGTGTTCTCGATGCACCCGCACGCCATCTCCGAGAACGGACGCGAGTGTCTCTACATGCAGGACACCTGGCTGGTGACTGCGGGGGGCGGCGAGCCGCTCGCGGGCCTCGAGATGAAGATCTTCTAGGCCTCCGCGTGAATCCGTCCGACGCGCTCGGAGTGGCAACGACTACTCCCGTCTACCGTCGGTGCTACCGAACTGAGCGTATGTCGTGTGACATGAGAACAGCGAAAGTGGCTCAAATGAAGCCGAATCTGCTCCGCGGGGGTTTTCTGTCTCCGCGGGGGTTTTCTGTAAGGGCTTCATGTCGGGTCCGACCACCGAGCTACCCGCGCACGGCGCAAGTGGGCCAGAGCGCGTTCGCACGAGCTTGCCGCCCCGAGCCTCCACGGAAGAGGCGGGCTGGAACGAGCCTCCCGCCTCACCCCGCCTTGACTCGCCGAGGGGGAGGCGCAATGCTTTCTCCGAGCAATCTCACGTCTGCGGCTTGCTGAAGTCTCCGTCTGGAGAGAAGCTGTGACCGCCGAGCTCAAAAAGTTCACCGAGGCACATGCGACGAGAACCGTCGCGTTCTACGAGCCATGCATCGGGTTGGCCCAGCTGTCCGCAGGGTTCGTGCGCGCGCAGCATGTCGCCGCCTTCGCGGCGGGCGACCCTAGATTGAGCACGGACGAGAACGCGGCTCCTGCTGCGAGACCGACAGACGCATAGCCGCTGAAAGGACGCCAGAGATGCCGAAGCGCATGGAAAAGCCAATCCGGATGAAGGACCTCGAGCGCCGGTTCAAGCCACGCGGCCCTCGCAAGAAGACGCCAATCGCGCTTGAGCGCCGCTTCCACGTCGCGGCCGACCGTGAACCGCAGGTCAAGACGAGGCTCGAGCGTGTCGAACGTGGCAGAGGCCAAGCGCATTGGGAGGTAGTCGTCGAGATCGAGGGAGTACGCGCCGGCGCTCGCGCTCTCCCCCCACGGCTCAAGGGTCGGGCGACGAAGATTCAAAGGCGGCGGGTCAGCGAGGACCAACTTGCGGAACAACTAACAGCCTATGTCCCCGATCATCTCGGATTCAACGTGACGCCGCGGGAGCGGATCAAGGGGTTCCAGACGATCCGCGCGCCGATGGCCCGCCGCCGTGTCGCCACCACCATCTTCGGTACCGACAATCGCCATGCGTTTCAGGACACGACGTATCCGTGGTCGACCGTCGGGCTGGTGCAGACCAACCGTGGCTCGGGATCGGGCGTCATGATTGGCCCGCGACACCTGCTGACTGTGAGCCACGTCATCGATTGGACGGCGCCGGCTGGTTTCGCCGCCGACTGGGTTCGATTCACACCGTCCTTCTTTGATGCGAACGCGCCCTTCGGTGAGTCCTATGGCGTGCACATCTACTGGTACGTCCAAGAGGACGGCGACGGCTTCATCTCGGGGAACGAGGGCAACTTCGACTATGTCGTCGTGGTTCTTGACCGGCGACTCGGTGAGACAACCGGCTGGATGGGCGCGCGCGGCTACGACGACGACTGGGACCACCTGGACGCCTGGTCGCACATGGGCTATCCCGGCGACCTCAACAGCGGTCAGCGGCCGACCTGGCAGGGGGGTTTCCGAGTCGACGGCACCGACGCAGCGGCGCAATCGATCCTGCACCAGGCCGACGTGTTCCCTGGGCAGTCGGGCGGGCCTGTGTTCGGCTTCTGGGACGGGGACGTTGGTCCACGCGCGATTGCGGTCCAGTCCTGGCAGTTGACCTCGAACAACGGCGCGAGCGGCAGTATGGACATGCGCGACCTAGTGGTGCAGGCCCGTAGTGATTTCGCCTGACGACGGCGGGCGCCCGGGGGGCTCAGCGGGTTCTAGCGACGCCGCCAGCACTCGACGCCCGCCCGCCTCCTGGGCGGGAACCAGGGACCGCCTCCGGCCAGTCGATATGAGCTCTCGGTCACATTAGGTCGAACCGCGACCCTTCACGGCACTGCTGATCGGGAGCCGCGAGCGCATGGCAACCGCGCAAACGGCATGCGCCATGCGACAATCTAGGCCCGTGGGTTCGTGACCGCCGCACACCACGAGGTGGCTGTCGCCGAGCGCCGCCAATGTGCGCGGACAGCGCAACAGCAGTGCGACGCATCTCGACTCCGTCGAGATCGTGACTCAGGCGGCAGCAGGGCTAATCGATGTCGCCGCTCTTGTGCTGGGCGTCGTCGCGGTATTCGTCAGTGAGAATGGGGCGGGGACGAGCGCGCTTCTCGCCGTGGGCCTCGTGCTGCTAATCATCCCGGCGTTCAGCAACAGGATCGTACGGGTCAGCGGCGCCGGCGTTGCAGTCGAGCTCAGGGAGCGCGTGGTGCGTTCCGCCGTCCAGCTTCAGCGCGTCGCGAGCGAGCGGCTTGCACAGGCGATTATGAGCGGCGGCGTCGCTGGCTGCTGAAGCAGGCGCGCTGCTCGACCTCCCGGAGGCCGTTCAGCCAAAGGCGGCCGAGTACGAACGCGTCAGGGCGACGGCTGCCGGACCGGAGCGGACGCGCCGAATGAAGCGTCTCGAGCCAGGATTGTGGCCACCTCAGGGGGCATGACCCGAGGTCTCGAGTCTGCCCCGCGCCTCAGTGCATATGGTTTGCAGAAGCATGCCCGGCGTGTTCCGCTCGCTCGGCGCAACAATTGCGGTCGGTGCCGTTTCCGGCCTCGTGGTGGCCGGCGCAGGGTCACGGCTCGCCATGCGGTTGATCGCGCTTGCCGACGATAGGGAGGATTTCGGGTTCCGGACGGATGCTGAGGCGATCGTCGGCGAGGCGACCGTCAGCGGCACGCTCTTCGTCCTTTTCGTCGGGATCGTGCTCGGCGTCATCGGCGCGTTTTTGTACCTCGGTCTCAGGCGCTGGCTCCCGGTGACGCCGGTCTACCGGACGCTGGTGTTCGCGATCGTCATCGTCGGGCTCGGGCTCGCGCTTACGATCGAAGGGAATCAGGGCGACTTCGTTTTCCTGCACACGGTCCTCAGCATCGTTGCCTTCGCGGCCGTTCTTCTTCTCTACGGGCTCGTCGTACCGCCGCTCCTCGACTGGCTCTCCCCGCCCGCAGTCGGTCGCTCGCTGTGGGGACGCGGCCTGGTCGCCGCCATCCTCGTTGCGGCGCTCAGCGTCGGCGCACTCGCTGTCAAGCATGCCTTCGAGTTCGCAGACGGCTCGCGGTTGCCTGGCTGACGGGGCACATAGCCTCCTGGCCCGCGCAATGCAGAGCGCATAACCCGATCGTCGATGCGCGCGTTGTCGGGCAGCAGGTCGCAGCCCTCGAGCCGCACGCCACCGTCGTCGCCTACGACCCGCGCGGGATCGGCGCCAGTGAGCGGCGGAAGCGCGGCTACGACTTTCCGCTCCATGCAGCCGACACCACCAGCTCCGACGCTGAAGGAGCATCCCAAGCCAATGCCGATGAGACAGGCGAGCGGCTTCATCCGCTTTCGTGGTTGACCTGACGCCCATGCGCAAACGGCAGGGGAGCATGCACCGCCACGGTACGTTTAGCGCCACGTCGTCTAGCGCTACAGAGACTCGGGCGCTCATGAGGCGAATCAACCAAGGCGGGTGACGGTTGTCGCGCTCATCGAGAATGACGGCGAGGTGCTCTTTTGGACGACCCGGGAGTCCGGCGCGACTCGAACGATCAGCGGTCACTCGCCTAACTCGAGGAAACCGGTCTCGAGCATCCGGCGAGCGAGGGCAAGACCCGTCTCTAGCGCGGCGTCGCTGTCCACGGCCGCCGCTAGCGCCTCGTGAAGCGTCCTCGAGCCGTCGAGCCCGCGGATCAATCGCGCCGTGGGTGGATCGATCTCCGCGGAGAAGGGCAATCCGTTCTCGAGCCGGAGGGTCAGGTTCTGCACATGCCAGCGGCCTCCCTCGAAGCGCGTGTCCTGGGTGACGACGGCGTCGTCGACGACGCGTAGTCGCCGGTCGAGGAGCACGCTGTCCGAGTCGATCTCGGACATCCGGTCGCGCGTCTCGAAGAGCTTCCTGACGTGTCGCCCCGCTGGGCGAAGCGCTGCCCGGGGAAGCTGCTGCGCCTCCAGCCAGCCGTCCCGGCCGTCGCTCCGCTTGCGAAGGACGAGGCACGCATAGCCGAGCTGCTCGATCCCGAGTTCGCGGTAGTACGCGAGCCAACGATCGAGCGCCTCGGCGTAGGCCTGGGGCCGGTCGAGGAGATCGCGATTCCACACCGTCGCGGTCTCGATCGGGTCGTCCGTCGAGGTGTGGAGCAGGAACGCGTCGCACCCCGAGCCTTCCAGCCAGCTCCGCGGACGCTCGGCAGGGTCGTCCGGATCGAGCGCCCACGCGATCAGGAGGCAGGCGAACCCGCCAGGCGCGAGCGCGGCCGGTGTGGCACGCACGACGTTTTCCGAGACGGCGTCACCAGGCATGCCGCTGTCCCGGAACAGGTACGCGCTCTCGGGCGAGACGACGTAGGGCGGGTTGGCGACGACGAGGTCGAACCGCTCGTCCTCGACCGGCTCGAAGAAGTTGCCGAGCCGCATCTCGACGTTGTCGGCGCCGTTGAGCGCTGCGTTGAACGCCGCGTAGGCGAGCGCCCTCTCGTTCACGTCCGTCGCGACCACGCGCTCGGCGTGCGCGGCGAGCAGGATTGCCTGGATCCCGTTACCGGTGCAGAGGTCGAGGGCAAGCTCGCCCTCGCCACGAACGGTCAGGTGAGCGAGAGCGACGGACGGGCGGTGCACGCCCGGCACATGGTCGGCGTGCGCTTCCGCCGCGCCCGCATGATCGGACGCGATCAGCAGCTCGTCGTGCGGGACGAGGCGCGCCGTCCCGTGCACGACCTCGGCGTCCTGGATGAGCAGCCCGGCTCCCGCGAGGAGCACCTTCAGTTGCCTGCCCAAGAGCTCATCGAGGCGCAGGTGTGTGACGGGAACGCCGAGCAGGAAGAGTCGGAGAAGCACGGCCAGCTCGTCCGCGTCGCCGAGCCGTCGCAGGTACGACGGCAACTCCGGCGAGCGTGCAAGGAGCTGGTCGCCGGTCGCGAGCCGCTCTTGGATTCGGTGCGACTCGTAGCCAGCGACCCGTAGTAGCCGGGCAAGCTCGACCGCCGCTTGCGGGCACTCCGCGCGCGGCGGGTCGGGGCGCCCGGGAGGGGGGACGGCGCGGACTGGCTCCACGGCTGAGCGCTCGAGTCGCGCTAGAAGGTCTTGTTCGTCTTCAGGTCGTACCTGAACTCGACGGCCGACCCCAAGGAGCCGTCGGCTTTCTGCGGCTTGTACTCGACCTCGAGCTTGGCGAAGTTGAACGACACCGAATCGGTCGGGACGAACGCGTCCTCGGATCCGCTCGTCTGGAACGAGCTGACGAGGACGTCGTGAAACCTGAACGTGAGGTATTCCTGCTGGCCCTTGCCGGCTTTGCGGGCCGAGAGCGTGGCCGTCTTGATGTGCTGCCCCGTTGCGCAGGCCTTCATGAGACCAATGCTCGCCCTGTTCAGGCCCATCACGAAGTGGAAGTCCTGCATCGAGACCTTGCCGGCTCCCCCGCCGCCACCCGACGGGCCGGCACCGGCGTGGGTCTCGCCCCAGCTCCATGCCTCGACGTCGATCTCATCTTTGTGTTTGGCATCGGTGCTCTCGCCCTTGATGCCGTCGAACTTGATGAAGTAGTCGACCGCCGCCATCGCGTCTCCTCCCGGGCCCGCTCGGGTCGATCGTATCTGCCGAGACTTTGCAGGGCGACTCGGAACCGCTCCATCTCCCTGCCTCTGCGTGGGCGCCGAACCTCTGCAACGTTCTGCAGTTGCGCCAGCTTCCCCCTCCACGAAGGGAGCACGGTGGCCAAGGAGTACGGCGAAGCGTCTCTCGAGGGCTTTCACCATCGGTTTTCCGTCCCCATCGACGAAGACGATGTAGATCGTGACGTCCGAGAAGACGTCGCCCTGCCACCACGGGCGGTCTCGGAGCTCTAGAAAGCCCGCGGCCCGCGTCAGGCGGGCCGATTCGTACGGATCCAGCGGGTGGAGGAGGGGAGCGCCTGCCGGCACTCCCCTCTTCCGTCATACCGTTACCTCGTCAGGCAGATGTCGACGTACTGCTTGGTGCCGTCGGCGAGGTTCGCGTAGATCCGGTACTCGCCCGCCGTCAGGCCCTTCGTGCTCCAGTTGTAGTGGTACCGGCTTCCGTCCCAGTTGTACGTGACGCCGGCATCCGGGGTGATGACCTCGTTGATCGTCTCGAGCACTGTGGTGCTGTCACACGTTCCGAGATTCCCTGAGCGCGAGAACGTCGGGTTAATGGCCTGCTGGACGACGCCCCCTGCCGCGTTCTTGAGCACGAACTTCGCCGGGATCGTCTGGCCGAGCTTGAACTTGCTCTCGTTGACGCCGGTCTGGTGAGCGGTGTCGTTGATCGGCTGGAGGAACCCGTCCCAGCCGTACAGGATGCTCAGCGTCGCCGTCGAGAAGCTGAGCGTGTAGTTGGATCCGGCGGTCACCGTCCCCTGGCGAATCGTGTACGTGCCGACGTTCTCGCCGGGATCTCTGGTGAGGCTCCCGCTGAAACTGTCGCCGGTCGCGAGAGACCCGCTCGTCACCTGGTAGGTGAGCGGCGGATCAGCCGCGCCGAAGATCTTGCTCTTGTTGTCCGCCTTCACCGAGATAGGCCGCGCCGTAATCGTGAAGTTGGCTCCGACGTAGGTCAGGTCGTAGTTCGAGCCTGCGCTCAGCGTGCCCTTCTTGATCGCGTAAGGGCTCCCGGCGACCGACTCGCCCATGTCACGGGTGGGGTTGCCGGTGAAGCTGTCGCCGCTGACGAGGTTGCCGCTCGTGACCTTAGACGTGAGGTCCGGGTCGGCCGAGCCGTAGACCTTGCTCTTCGGATCAGCCGTCACCGTGATCGGCCGCGCCGTGATGTCGGCGGTGGCCGTCCACGGCCCGGCGGCGAGCTGGTAGTTGCCCGCGTGGATCCCGCTGAGCGAGAAGCCGGTGGCGTTCACGTTCTTGCCGGTGCCGACGTTCTTGTTGTCGAACGTTGCGGTGCCGCCGCTCAGGCTGACGGAGTCGCCACTCACCTCGCCGGAGAGGAAGCGAGTCGCGATCGTCGCCGTCACGTTCCCGTCGTACACTTTGTTGCCGGCGGTGAAGCTGCCGGTGACGGTCTTCGGAGTGATCGCGGCCTTCTCCACGCCGACCGAGGTGAGCGTGTAGTTGCCCGAGTCGGTGCCGGCCAGCGACGCGCCCGTGAGCGTGACATCCTTGCCCGTGCCGACGTTCCTGTTGTCGAAGTGGGCGCTGCCGCCCTCGAGGCTGACCGCGTCGGTGCCGACCACGCCGTTCAGAGACCGGCCGGTCCCGGCGGCGTCGTTTTTGCCGTCGTAGACCTTGTCCGGCGTCTTGAAGTTGCCGGTGATCGGCTTCGGCGTGATGTTCGCCGTCGTCGTACCGACGGAGGTCAGCGTGTAGTTACCCACGCCGGTGCCGGCCAGGGTCGCGCCGTCGAGCGTGACAGTCTTGCCCGTGCCTACGTTCTTGTTCGCGAACGTCGCAGTGCCGCCTGAGAGGCTGACCGCGTCGCCGCTCACCGTGTCGTTCAGCGAACGGCTGGCGACGACAGCCGAGACGTCACCGTCGTACACCTTGTTGTTCGCCGTGAAGTTGCCGGTGATCGGCTTCGGCGTGATGTCCGCCTTCTCCGTCCCCACCGAGGCGAGCGTGTAGTTACCCGCATCAGCGCCGGCCAGGGTCGCGCCGTCGAGCGTTACGACCTCGTCGGTGCCGACGTTCTTGTTCGCGAAGCTAGCCGTGCCACCGGCGAGGCTGATGTCGTCTCCGCTGATGGTGCCGCTCAGCGAGCGATCGGTCGCGTCGGCGGAGGTGGTGCCGTCATAGACCTTGTTCGCCGACTTGAAGCTGCCGCTGATCGAGAGCCGGGTGATGTCCGCCTTCTCCGTCCCCACCGAGCTCAGCGAGTAGTTGCCCGCCTCAGCGCCGGCGAGCGTGGCGCCCGTCAGCGTCACGACCTTGTCCGCGCCGACGTTCTTGTTCGCGAAGCTCGCCGTGCCGCCCGAGAGGCTAACCGCGTCACCCGCGACCGTGTCGTTCAGCGAGCGCCCGGTGACGGCGGCGGTCGTGGTGCCGTCGTAAACCCTGCCCGCCGGCGTCGTGAAGTTGCCGGTGATCGACTTCGGCGTGATGTCCGCCGTCGCCGTCCCGACCGACGTAAGCGAGTAGTTGCCCGCATCGATGCCCGACAGTGCCGTACCGGAGAGCGTCACCGTCTTGCCGGTGCCGACGTCCTTGCTGCCGAAGCTCGCGGTGCCGCCCGAGAGGTTGACCGCGTCACCAGAGACGGTGTCGTTGAGCGAGCGCCCGGTGACGGCGGCGGTCGTGGTACCGTCGTAAACCCTGCCCGCCGGCGTCGTGAAGTTGCCGGTGATCGGCTTCGCGGTGATGTCCGCCTTCTCCGTGCCCACTGAGGTCAGCGTGTAGTTCCCCGCATCGGCGCCGCGGAGGGTCGCCCCCACCAGCGTCACGGTCTTACCGACCCCGACGTCCTTGCTGCCGAAGCTTGCCGTGCCGCCGTCGAGGCTGACTGCGTCGTTACCGACCACGCCAGTCAGCGAGCGATCCGTCGCAGCCGCGCCTGTGTCGCCGTCGTAGACCTTGTTCGCTGACTTGAACGAGCCGGAGATCGGCTTGGGCGTGATGTCCGCCTTGGCCGTGCCAACCGAGTCGAGCGTGTAGTTGCCCGCGTCGCTGCCGACCAGCGAGGCGCCGGTCAACGTCACGACCTTGTCCGTCCCGACGTCTTTGTTCCCGAACGCCGCTGTGCCGCTGGAGAGGCTGACAGCGTCGCCGGCAACACCGCCGTTCAGCGCGCGGGCGGTGACCAGCGCATCGGTGTTCCCGTCGTAGACTTTGTCCGCGGCGGTGAAGCTGCCGGTGATCGACTTCGGCGTGACATCCGCCTTCGCGCTCAGCGAGCTCGAAGCGAGCGAGTAGTTACTCGCGTCCGCACCCGAGAGGCTGAAGCCGCTGCCGTCGACGATCTTCTCGGTGCCGACGTTCTTGTTCTGGAACGCAGCCGTGCCACCGGAGAGGCTGACCTCGTCGGTCCCGACGACACCCGAGAGCGAGCGGCCGCTGATCGTAGCGGCAGCCGTCCCGTCGTAAACCTTGCTCGACGCTGTGAAGCTGCCGGTGATCGACTTCGGCGTGATGTCCGCCGTCGCCGTCCCGACCGAGGCGAGCGAGTAGTTGCCCGCGTCGGCACCGGCCAGCGACGCGCCGCTGAGCGTCACAACCTTGCCCGTGCCGATGTACTTGTTCGCGAAGCTGGCGGAGCCGCCGGACAAGCTGACCGCGTCGCCCTGGATCGCGCCTGACAGCGAGTCGCTCGCGACCACGGCGTCCGTGTTGCCGTCGTAGACCTTGTTGCTGGCCGTGAAGCTTCCGGTCACTGACTTGGCGGTGATGTCGCCTGTGGCCGTGTCGACGGAGGCGAGCGTGTACTTCCCCGCGTCGGCGCCCGCCAGTGTCGCACCGCTAAGGGTGACGGTCTTGCCCGTGCCGACTGACTTGGAGCCGAAGCTCGCGCTGCCGCCCGAGAGGCTGACCACGTCGCCTGCGACCACGCCCGAAAGCGACCGGCTCACGACGACCGCGTCCGCGTTGCCGTCGTAGATTTTGTTGCTGGCGCTGAAGCTGCCGGTCACCGACTTCGGCGTGATGGCGAACGTCCGCGCCTGGTCAGGCGCGGCGTCGTAGTTCGCATTGCCCGCCTGCGACGCGGTCACGGTGCAGTTGCCCACACCGTTGATGTGCACCTTGCCGGAGACGAGCGAGCAGCTGCCGGAGGCGGCGAAGCTCACGGCGAGCCCAGCGCTGGCCGTTGCGCTGACGTCGAAGTCCGCCGCGCCGTACACCTTGTCGGCGAGTGGCCCGAACGTAATCGACTGAGCAGCCTTTGCTGCCTGCACGTCGCGCGACGCGCTAATGGCCGCTTCGTAGTCGGCGTTGCCCGCCTGGGCGGCGGTGAGCGTGCACGTGCCGGAGCCGCTCGTCATCGTCACGGTGCCGCCGGAGATCGAGCAGGCACCCGAGGCGAGGACCGCGACGGCGAGGCCCGAGCTCGAGGCCGGAGTGACCGCGAAAAAGCTGTTGTAGGCCGCCGGGCTCGCGGGCTGGACGAAGGTGATCGTCTGGCTCGACTTCGCGATCGTGAACTCCTGGGGCACGCTCGACGCTGCGTTGTAGTTCGCGTCGCCTCCCTGGGAAGCGGTGATCATGCAGCTGCCGGCGCCGGTGATGTGAGCCTGACCGGTCACGGTGAAGTTGCAGCTACCGAGAGCCGTGAAGCTGACCGCAAGGCCCGAGCTGGCGCTCGCGCTGATGCTGAAGTCGGCGTCGCCGAACGTCTTGTTCCCGAGCGCACCGAAGGTGATCGTCTGGTTCAGCTTCGACGCCCCGACCGTCCACACGACGTCGGGCGCGGCGTTGTAGCTCGCGTTGCCGCCCTGCGACGCGGTGAGCGTGCAGGTGCCGGTGCCGCTCGTCATCGTCACGGTGCTGCCCGAGATGGAGCAGACACCCGACGCGGCGGCGCTCACCGGGAGGCCGGAGCTCGCGGTCGGGCCGACGGTGAAAGTCGAGTTGTAGGTCGCCGGGCTTGCGGGCTGGTTGAAGGTGATCGTCTGGTTCGCCTTCCCCGCCGGAACGCTGAGGCACAGGTCGAAGGTGGCTGCGCCGCCGGTCCCGGTCGTGACGGTCGGCACGACCTTTCCCGTGTACGTCCCCCCCGCCTGCCCCGCGGGAACCGTGACCCGATAAGTGAAGGGGGTCGGCGTGCTCGTGATCGCCCTCGGGAGTGTGGGTGAGACGACGCTGATCCAACTCGCAGGGATCTGTGTTCCCGTGCCGCCGCATGTGCCGCTCGGGTTCGTGACGAGGATCGGCAGCTTCAAGTCCGGGTCGTTGCCGCCACCGCTCTTCGTGTAGGCGACCGTGAAGTCGAACGTCGTGCCTGCGTTCATGGACTGAGCCCCTGTGGCAGGAACGCGAGGCGCCGAGACGTTCGCGTTCGCGTCGGTGAACGACGTCGACGCCGTCCCCGACGGCGCAGTCGCGGTGACGACGTAGGTCGCGACAAACCAGTCCGGAAGGTTGAACTGGTCGGCGATGCCGCCGTTGGCGTCGGCGACGACGTCGGCGTTGCGGCTCCAGGTCTGGCCCTGGTCGTCGTTGACGACGATGTGCACCGATTCAGCGGGCTGCCAGTTACCGCCGCTGAGAATCACGGTTGCGCCCGGGCTGTAATCAGCCTGGTCGCTCGAAATGGATGGTGCCGCGCTTCCGTTGGTCGTCGCGACCGCGGGACCGGCGATCGCAAGCATCGCGAGCGCGATGAGTGCGCTGATCAAGAGGAGGGCATGCCTCCCGGACATGAGCCCGTCCGACTTCGGTGTCATTACTTCCCCCTGATCCGCAGTGATGGGTCGAGCCGCTTGTCTTCACATGCGCAGGCGGCAATGCCGACGACGTTCGTCGACTCGTTTGCCTTACTCCTGGTCGCCCGCTGTGACAGGTACTGCTGGTCGCCCGCTGTGACAAGTAGTGCCGCAGTGCACAGCGGTGAGTACCGAATCTTTCACCCATCCAGGACACAATCAATAGGCCTCTTGGCCTAACTTCGAGCGTCCTCGGGCCTAGTCCAATGGGGCACGATTGGCCGCGGCTGAAGAGGCTGCGCTGATCACGGCCCGCGCCCTTCAGGAGATATCAGGTCCCGCGCCCGCGTCATGCCGGCAGCGTTGCGCTGGGCGATCGCACGATTAATACGCCCTCCCGCACTTCCACTACGCAAATCGAACGACCTGCGCCTAAAGGGATCGTGTCACCCGGCTTCCAGGACGGCACCGCCGCACTGAACGTCGGCGGTTCCGCAGGCGTACCGTCTTCGAGCACCAACGCAAACTTGAACATGGTCAAGCCCCTCTCGGTTGTCCGATTGGGGCCGGACGGCGTCAAGAGCCTAGCGAGGTCGAGCCTTCCTTAGGTGAAACCGATGCAGTGAGGCAGCCCAACCTGGCGAAGGCCCGCGCTGGTGTCCGTGTGAATCCGCTCAGCAGCAGCTACGGCCGCCTCCGTGAGCGTAGTCTCAGCCGACGCGGGGGCCGCGACGGCTAGAGAGGCGGCGATTGCCGCAACCGCGAATACGAACCTCGGAACGGTCAACATCTCCGCCTCCTTAACTCTGAAGGAGCCGTAGGCTCCGTTGAGATCGCTGTTCTGCGCACTTCTCCTCCTTCTCGACACGGCCTCCGCCGCATTACTAGTGCTCCTGCCTCGGACGTGGCGCGGATCGGTCGTGTTCGACGAGTGCCGCCGCCGTGCCTCCCCGCGCTTGCGATGCCATGTGCGTGACGCTACGCGGGGGGACGCGCTTATGAATCGGGCGTTTCCCTACGCTTTTGGTTTCGGTCGGGGAGAGTCGCCATCAAACCGGGCGCCCAGCACGGCGCGCGAGCGGATGCCGAGCTTGCGGTAGACGCGGGCGAGGTTCGCTTCGACCGTCTTTGCGCTGATGAAGGCCACCTTCGCGACTTCGCGGTTTGTCAGCCCGGCGGCGGCGAGCTCGGCTA
>JACCTU010000086.1 GCA_013812235.1 Actinomycetota bacterium
GTCGTCTCCGTCAACGTCGGGCTCGTCGGCAAGACGATCAAGCGCTGGGGCACGGAAGAGCAGCGCGAGGAGTGGATCCCGAAGCTCGGCTCGGGCGAGGCGCTCGGCTGCTACGCGCTGACCGAGCCCGACTCGGGCTCCGACCCGGCCTCGCTCACGACGCGCGCGGAGCGCGACGGCGACGACTGGCTGATCAGCGGCTCGAAGATCTTCATCACGCTCGGCACGTGGGCGAAGGTCGCGCTCGTGTTCGCGCGTACGGGCGGCGAGGGCGCGCGCGGGATCACATGCTTCCTCGTTCCGACAGACTCGGAGGGCTTCGAGGCCCGCCCGATCAAGGGAAAGCTCGGCCTCCGCGCGCAGGACACGGGCGAGCTCTTTCTCGAGCGCGTCCGCGTGCCGGACTCCGCGCGCCTCGGCGCGGAAGGCGACGGGTTCAAGGTCGCGATGTCGGCGCTCGACAACGGCCGGATCTCGCTCGCCGCGGGCTGCGTCGGAATCGCGCGCGGCTGCCTCGACGCCTCGGTCGCCTACGCGAAGGAGCGAACGCAGTTCGGGCAGCCGATTGCGCGGTTCCAGCTGGTGCAGGAGCTGATTGCGGACATCGGGGTCGAGCTCGAGGCTGCACGCCTCCTCACCTGGCGCGCCGGGGCGCTCGCGGACGCCGGTGACCGCCACACGCTCGAGTCGTCGGTCGCGAAGTACTACGCGAGCGAGGTCTCCGTCCGGGCTGCGAACGCCGCCGTGCAGGTGCACGGCGGCTACGGCTACGTCGACGAGTACCCGGTCGGCAAGTACCTGAGGGACGCCCGGGTCACTACGCTGTACGAAGGCACCAGCCAGGTGCAGAAGCTGATCATCGGTCGAGCATTGACAGGAGAGTCCGCCTTTGCCTGAAGCAGTGATCGTTTCCGCCGCGCGCACGCCGATTGGGCGCGCGCGCAAAGGGTCGCTCGTCGACGCCCGCCCCGACGACCTCGCCGCGTTTGCGATCGATGCTGCGTTGACGCAGGTCCCGGCCCTCCCACGGGAGGAGATCGTCGACGTGATGATCGGCTGCGGGTTCCCGCAGGACCGGCAGGGCATGAACCTCGCGCGGCGGGCGGCGCTGCTCGCCCAGCTGCCCGCATCGGTTCCGGGTACCACGGTCAACCGCTTCTGCGCGTCGTCGCTCCAGACGATCAGGATGGCGTTCCACGCGATCCGGGCCGGCGAGGGAGACGCGTTCGTCGCCGGAGGAGTCGAGTCGATAAGTCAGGTGAACGGGTACCCGAAGGACACGGAGGAGCTGCATCCCAAGCTGTTCGGCGACGACGCGCCGATCGCGAACGTCTACATCCCGATGGGTCTAACTGCCGAGAACGTCGCGGAGCGCTGGGACGTCTCGCGCGAGGAGATGGACCGCTACGCGCAGCGATCACAGGAGCGCGCGGTCGCCGCGCAAGAATCCGGGTTCTTCGAGCGCGAGCTGACGCCGTGGGACGGCGTCGCGAAGGACGACGGCCCTCGCGCCGACTCGACGCTCGAGCGGCTCGCCTCCCTCGACCCCGCCTTCAAGCCTGACGGAAAGGTGACAGCCGGAAACTCGTGCCCGCTGAACGACGGCGCGGCTGCGGTCGTCGTGATGAGCGACACGCGTGCGCGCGAGCTCGGGTTGACGCCGCACGCGCGGATCATCGCGTCCGCGGTCTCCGGCGTCGAGCCCGAGATCATGGGCGTCGGCCCGATCGGCGCCGTGCGGAACGCGCTGAAGCAGGCCGGCATGACGATCGACGACATCGACGTGATGGAGCTGAACGAGGCGTTCGCCGCGCAGGTGATCCCCGTGTGCCGCGAGCTCGGCATCGACCCGTTCGGCGAGCAGCTGAACCCGAACGGCGGCGCGATCGCGCTCGGCCACCCGTACGGGATGACGGGCGCACGGATCATGTGCACGCTCCTGAACGGCCTCGAGTCGCGCGACGAGACGATCGGCCTCGAGACCATGTGCGTCGGCGGCGGGCAGGGCATGGCGATGATCGTCGAGCGCCTCTGACCGAACCCGTCCTGCTGATCGCCGGTCTCGGGCAAGGCGCCTGGGTCTGGCGGGACGTGGCGGCGCTGCTGGAGCGCGAGCGGCCGGTCGTGCTCTTCGAGGCAAGCGGGACTGGCGCGCTTCGGGACCAGCCTGCACGCGAGAGCGTGCACAAGATGGCGGAGGACGCCGCGGCGCTGCTCGACTCACCTGCGCACGTCGTCGGGCTCTCGATGGGCGGCTACGTGGCGCTGACGCTCGCGCTCGCGCAGCCATCGCTCGTCCGCTCGCTCGTGCTCGTCGGCACCGGCGGAGGTGGGCCGGGCCGCGTGCCCCGGCCGTTCCACGTCGCGCGCGCCTTCGAGGAGGCGTTCGGGAGCTCGCAGGAGGAGTTCGCCCGGCGAACGATGCCGTTCACGTTCGCCCCCGGCTGGACGGAGGCGAACGCAGAGCGGTTCGACGAGCTCCTCGCGCTTCGCGTCGCGCAGCCGACGTCCTACGAGGCGATCCTGACGCACGCCGAGGCGTGCTACGTGTTCTACCGCGAGGGCTGCGAGGCGGAGCGCGTCGCGGTTCCCGCGTTGGTGGTGCACGGCGACGAGGACCTGATCGTCCCGGTCGAGAACGGGCGGCTGCTCGCTGCGCGGCTCCCCGACGTCGAGTACGTCGAGCTCGCCGGCCACGGGCACAACCTCTCGCTCGAGATCCCCGACGCGCTCGCGGGCATGGTGTCGCGCTTCCTCAGCCGCGTGGAAGCAAGAGCAGCTGCGCGTCCGAGTACACCTTCTCGCCCCTGAACAGCCGCTGCTCGCGGTCCCACGGGAAGAGGATCACGACGTTCCACGTCAGGAACTGGCCCGTCGGCTCGTAGTCGAGCCACTTGTTCGCGTGCGTGCCGCTG
>JACCTU010000103.1 GCA_013812235.1 Actinomycetota bacterium
GTGTTCGAGGGCGACGCTGAGATGCTCATCGTGCCCGGGGCGGCGGGGGAGATCGGCGTGCTCGCACGGCACGCGCCGCTCGTCGCGACGTTGAAGTCCGGCGCCACGCGCGTGCACCTCGGCGCCGAGCACGTCGAGGAGTTCGCGACGGGCCCCGGCTTCTTCACGGTGCAGCTCGACCGAGCGATCGCGATCGTCGATCACGCAGTCAAGGCGTCCGAGATCGACCGCGAGGCGGCCGAGGGGATGCTCGAGGAGGCGAACGCCGAGCTCGAGCGGATCGAGAGCGGCGAGTCGTCGGCCGACCGCTGGGTGATCGAGCAGCGGATCATCCACGCACAGACCCAGCTCGAGGTGGCGACGGGCGCCAACCTCCGCGACGTGCGTGTGAAGCTGAGCGCCGGCGAGCGCGACGGGTAGCTGCTGCTACGCTTTTCTCTCCCTGGAGAGCTTTGAAGGCAGCTTGGCGACCAGGATAAAAAACGCCTAAAGAGCCGGAGCCCACGCTCCCGATCCTCTTTCGGCATGGGAGCACGTGTGAGCGAACGGATCGACCAGCTGAAGGACCTGCTCGACCGGCGGATCACCGTTCTGGACGGCTCCTGGGGTGTGCTGATCCAGCGCGAAGTGAAGGGGGAGGAGGCGTACCGCGGCGAGCGGTTCCGGAACCACCCGCGGGACGTCGCCGGCGACCCCGACCTGCTCAACATCACGCGGCCCGAGGTCGTCCTCGGCATCCACCGCGACTACTACGCAGCGGGCGCGGACATCGCGACCACGAACACCTTCACTGCGACCTCGATCGGTCAGGGCGACTACGCGCTCGAGGACGCCGCCTACGAGATGAACGTCCAGGGCGCGCGCCTGGCCCGCCAGGCCGCGGACGAACTCGACCGGCCGGCGTGGGTCGCGGGCTCGATCGGTCCACTCAACGTCTCGCTGTCGGTGTCCCCGCGCGTCGACGACCCGATGTACCGCTCGCACACGTTCGACCAGGTCGTGGAGACGTATGCCGAGCAGATCCGCGCGCTCGTCGAGGGCGGCGTCGATCTGCTGCTGATCGAGACGATCTTCGACACACTGAACGCGAAGGCCGCCGTCGCGGCGGCGCTCGACGTCGCCCCTGACGTGCCGCGGTGGATCTCGTTCACCGCGATCGACAAGAGCGGCCGCAATCTCTCCGGCCAGACCGTCGAGGCGTTCTGGGCGTCGGTCGAGCACGCCGAGCCCCTGATCGTCGGCGTCAACTGCTCGCTCGGCGCGACCGAGATGCGCCCGTTCGTCGAGGGCCTCGCGCGGCTCGCGCCCACCTACGTCTCCTGCCACCCGAACGCCGGCCTCCCGAACGAGATGGGCCTGCACGACGAGCAGCCGGGCGACACGAGCCGCTTCCTGCACGACTTCGCGGCGGAGGGGCTGCTCAACGTCGTCGGCGGCTGCTGCGGCACGACGCCGGAGCACGTCCGGGCGATCGTCGCCGCGACCGAGGGTCTGTCTGCACGCGAGGTTCCGGCGCGGAGAGAGCGTCCGTCGTTCAGCGGCATGGAGCCGTTCGAGATCGGACCAGACACCGGCTTCGTCCTGATCGGCGAGCGGACCAACGTCACCGGCAGCGCGCGCTTCCGCCGCATGGTCGAGGCGGACGACTGGCAGGGCGCGCTCGAGGTCGCGCTCGAGCAGGTTCGCGGGGGCGCGAACATGCTCGACGTGAACATGGACGCAGACCTGCTCGACGGCGTCCAGGCGATGACGACGTTTCTGAACCTGATCGCGACCGAGCCCGAGGTCGCGCGGATCCCGATCATGGTCGACAGCTCGCGCTGGGAAATCCTCGAAGCCGGATTGAAGTGCACCCAGGGCAAGGGCGTCGTCAACTCGATCTCGCTCAAGGAGGGCGAGGACGCGTTCCTCGAGCAGGCCCGCCAAATCCGCCGCTACGGCGCCGCGGTGATCGTGATGGCGTTCGACGAGCAAGGGCAGGCCGACACCGTCGAGCGCAAGGTGGAGATCTGCGGCCGCGCCTACGACCTGCTGACGCAGAAGGCGGGCTACCCGCCCGAGGACATCGTCTTCGACCCGAACGTCCTCGCGGTCGCGACCGGGATCGAGGAGCACGACGAGTACGCGAAGAACTTCATCGCGGCGCTGCCGCTGATCAAGGAGCGCTGCCCCGGTGTGCGCACCTCCGGCGGCATCTCGAACCTCAGCTTCAGCTTCCGTGGCAACGACGCCGTCCGAGAGGCGATGCACGCTGCGTTCCTCTACCACGCGATCCAGGCCGGCCTCGACATGGGCATCGTGAACGCGGGGCAGCTCGCGGTCTACGAGGACATCGAGCCGGAGCTCAAGGAGCACGTCGAGGACGTGATTTGGAACCGGCGGCCCGACGCGACCGAGCGGCTCGTCGAGCTTGCGAGCCGCGTCAAGGGCCAGGGCGCGACGAGGGAGCGCGATCTCTCGTGGCGCGAGGAGTCCGTCGAGAAGCGCCTCGAGCACGCGCTCGTCCACGGGATCGTCGACTTCATCGAGGAGGACACGGAGGAGGCGCGGCAGAAGCTCGACCGCCCGATCGACGTGATCGAGGGCCCCCTGATGGAGGGCATGAAGGTCGTGGGCGACCTCTTCGGGTCGGGCCGTATGTTCCTACCGCAGGTGGTGAAGAGCGCGCGCGCGATGAAGCGCGCCGTCGCCTACCTCGAGCCGTACATGGACCTGGAGAAGCAGCAGGGGAACGGCGGGCCGCAGGGCCGCGCCGTGCTCGCGACCGTCAAGGGCGACGTGCACGACATCGGCAAGAACATCGTCGGCGTCGTGCTCGGCTGCAACAACTACGACGTCGTCGATCTCGGGGTGATGGTGCCGGCGGCGAAGATCCTCGACACCGCGCTCGAGGTCGGCGCGGACGTCGTCGGGCTCTCCGGTCTGATCACGCCGTCGTTGGACGAGATGGTCAGCGTCGCGCACGAGATGGAGCGTCGCGGCCTCGACCTGCCGCTGTTGATCGGCGGTGCGACGACCTCGAAGCAACACACCGCCGTCAAGATCGCGCCGGAGTACTCGCACCCCGTCGTGCACGTGCTCGACGCGTCGCGCGTGATCGGGGTGATGTCCGACCTCCTCGACCGCGAGGGACGCGAGCGCCTTGACCGCGAGAACCGGGAGCTGCAGGATCGGCTGCGCACGCAGCACGCGGAGAAGGAGCGCAAGCCGCTCTTGCCGTTCGCCGAGGCGCGCGCGAACCCGCAGCGCCCCGACTTCACCGATCTCCCGGTCCCCTCGTTCACCGGACGCCGCCTCGTCGAGCCCGACCTGGAGACGCTCGTCCGCTACATCGACTGGCAGTTCTTCTTCCACGCCTGGGAGCTCAAGGGGAAGTTTCCGGCGCTGCTCGAGCAGCCCGCCGCGCGCGAGCTCTACGACGACGCACTCGCCGTCCTCGACCAGATCGTCTCCACGCGCGCCTTCCAGCCTCGCGGCGTGTACGGCTTCTGGCCGGCGCGCTCCGACGGCGACGACGTCGTGCTCGACGACGGCAGGCGCTTCTACTTTCTGCGGCAGCAGAGCGCGTACGGGGACTCGCGACCGAATCGCTCGCTCGCCGACGTCGTCGCGCCGAGCGGCGACCACGTCGGGGCGTTCGCGGTCACGATCCACGGCGCCGACGAGCTCGCCGCCCGCTACGCGTCCGAGCACGACGACTACAACGCGATCATCGTCAAGGCGCTCGCCGACCGGCTCGCGGAGGCATTCGCCGAGCACCTGCACGCGGTCGCCAGGCGTGAGTGGTACGAGACCGGCCCGGAGCTCTCGAGCGGCGACCTGATCGCGGAGCGCTACCGGGGAATTCGGCCGGCGTTCGGGTACCCGGCCTGCCCCGACCACTCGGAGAAGCGGACGCTCTTCGACGTGTTGGGGGCCGAGGAGGTTGGCCTGGAGCTGACGGAGAGCTTCGCGATGCTTCCCGCCGCTGCGGTCAGCGGGATCTACCTGGCGCACCCGGACGCCCGCTACTTCAGCGTGGGCCGGATCGGCCGCGACCAGGCCGAGGACTACGCGGCCCGCAAGGGCATCCCGCTCGAGCAGGTGGAGCGGTGGCTCGCGCCGAACCTCGCCTCGACGCCGCGGCCGGAGCCGGCGCTATCCTGACCCCGGGGACGCCTTCGCGGCGTCTTCCGTTTTTCACATGAAGACGACGCTGAAGAGAGGCATCGGCCGCGGCGCAGAGCTGAACGGGAACGGGCACGCCGTGTACCCGCCCGCGATCGGCGCTCCGATGCGCCGCTACCGCCAGCCCGAGCCCGACCCGCGGAGCCTGGCGGGGCTCTTCGGCCGGATCTTCCTCTGGCTGGTGATCGGCGCGCTCATGCTCGCCGCCGGGATCGCCGGCGGGACGTACCTCTACGTCGAGCAGGACATCGCGAGCAGCCTCGGCCCACGCTCGGCCGACGTCAAGGCGGCGCAGGAGGCACTCGACGTCGTGATCCCGGGCGAGCCGACGACGGCGCTCGTGCTCGGCTACGACAAGCGGGCCGGCGTCGAAGCCACGGAGACGGGCAGCTCGGACACGCTGATGCTCGTCCGGGCCGACCCGGGGCTCGAGACGGTGACGATGCTGTCGTTCCCGCGCGACCTGCTCGTCGAAATTCAGGGGTGCCCGAACGGCACCTTCGTCTCGAGGATCAACAACGCGTACGGCGAGTGCGGCTCGTCCGCGGCGATCGAGACCGTGCGGAAGTTGACCGGGGTGCCGATCAACTTCCTCGTCACGGTCAACTTCCGCGGCTTCAAGCAGGTCGTCAGCCGGATCGGTGGCGTGTGGATCGACGTCGACCGGCGGTACTTCAACGACAACTCCACCGGCGGCGCCCGCTACGCGACGATCGACCTTCAGCCCGGCTACCAGAAGCTGAACGGCGCGGACGCGCTCGAGTACGTGCGCTATCGCCACCTCGACTCCGACTTCTTCCGGCTCGCGCGGCAGCAGCAGTTCCTGCGCGGCGTCAAGCAGCGCGCGACCGACTTCCCGCTCGTCGACCTCCCGAAGCTCGTCAAGACCGTGACGACGAACGTCGAGGTCGGCAAGGGCGACGGCACCCGCTTCGACGCTCGCACGCTGCTCGACTACGCGGCCCTCGTCTACGGGCTCCCGGCACGCCAAGTGATCCAGACGAAGATCGACATCAGCTGCTACCAGGGGCTGAACGAGGTCGTCGTGCCTCAGTCGTGCATCCAGGCCGCCGTCAACGACTTCATTCAGCCCGACGTCGAGGCCCCGCTCAAGGCGACGGACGTGGCCCTGAACCGGCGCCGCCCCGACAGCGCTCCGCCACCGTCCCGGACGACGGTCACGGTCCTGAACGGCAACGGCCAGGTCGGCTCCGCGACCTCCGCCGCGTCGCAGCTCGGCGCCCGCGGCTACAAGATCGCCACCAGCGGCGACGGGAACGCGCCGAGCTGGGAGTACTTCCGCACCGAGGTCTACTTCCAGGGGGGCGCCGACGCGCGCACTGCAGCGAACAAGCTCGCGAAGCTCCTTGGCGACGCGCGTGTGTCCGCGATCCCGGCGGAGATCGTTCCACTGTCCAACGGCGCTGCGGTGACCGTGATCGTGGGGCAGACGTACCACGGGACGATTGCGGCTGCGGCCACCGACAAGACGCCGGAGCGCTCTGCGCCTGCCGTGCGCTCAGACTCGGCCGCGCGGCCTCTGCTCCAGGCGGTCGCGAATCGCCTCCCGTACGCGCTGATGGTGCCGACCAAGATCGAGCAGGGCTCGTCGCTCAGCACGATCACCCCGATTCGCGTCTACCGGCTCGGCGAGGAGAAGAAGGCGGTCCGCCTGACCTACACCAACGGCATCGACTACTGGGGAATCCAGATGACCAACTGGCAGGACGCGCTGGCCCTAGAGGACCCGAACGAGGTCACGAAGATCGGCGGCCGCACGTACCGGCTCTACTACAACGGGTCGAACCTCCACATGGTGGTGCTGGATTCCGAAGGCGCGACCTACTGGGTCGTGAACTCGCTGCTCGACAAGCTCTCAAACGAGACCATGCTCGCGATCGCCAAGGGTCTTCGTCCGCTCGGGCCGGGGTAGGCTTCGCGCCCGTGAGCAGGATCGGCGTCTTCGGAGCGGGCTACGTTGGGCTCGTCACTGCTGCGTCGCTCGCGGAGCTCGGCAACGACGTGGTCGTCCGTGACGTCGTCCCCGAGAAGGTCGAGCGGCTCCTGCGGGGAGAGGTGCCGATCTTCGAGCCGGGCCTCGACGAGCTCCTCGCGAAAAACGCCGAGCGACTGACCTTCACGCTCGACGCCGGCGAGGTCGTGGACGGCGCGGAGTTTCTGTTCGTCTGCGTCGACACCCCGCCCGTCGCGTACTCCGGCGATGCCGACCTCTCCCGCGTCTGGACGATCGTCGAGGAGCTCCCGAACGTCGAGGGGAACCCCGTGCTCGTGCTGAAGAGCACCGTCCCCGTCGGGACGGGCGAGAAGGTGCGCGCAGCGCTCGACCAACGCGGGCTCGAGCACGTCGGCTACGCGTCGAACCCGGAGTTCACGGCCGAGGGACGCGCGGTACGCGACTTCATGGAGCCAGACCGGATCGTGATCGGCGCCTTCGACCCGGACGACGGGGAGCGGGTCGAGGCGCTTTACGCGTCGCTCGACGCGCCGGTCGTCCAGATGGACGTCAACTCGGCCGAGATGGTCAAGCTCGCCTCGAACGCGTTCCTGATGACGCGCATCAGCTTCATCAACGAGATCGCGAACGTCTGCGAGGCGACTGGCGCAGACGTCGTCAGGGTCGCCGAGGGCGTCGGGCTCGACAAGCGCCTCGGCCCGCACTTCCTGCGGGCGGGGGTGGGCTGGGGCGGGTCGTGCTTCCCGAAGGACTCGCTCGCGCTCAAGCAGCTCGCGGCGAACTCCGGGTACCACTTCCAGCTCTTGAACGCGGTGATCGAGGTGAACGAACTGCAGAAGCGCCGCGTGATCGGGAAGCTCGAGCGCCATCTCGGAAAGCTCCGCGGCAAGCGCGTCGCGCTGCTCGGGCTCGCGTTCAAGGCCGGCACCGACGACACGCGCGAGGCGCCGAGCCTCGTGCTCGCGTCGCGGCTGATCGCCGAGGGGGCCGAGGTGCGCGCCTGGGACCCCGTCGTCGACGGCAAGCAGGTGATGCCGCAGGCGGAGTTCTGCATGACCGTGCAAGACGCCGTGCGCGGCGCCGACGCGGCCGTGATCGTCACCGAGTGGGACGAGCTGCGCGACCTCGCGCGCCGTGAGATCCGCGAGCTGATGGCGAGGCCCCTGATCGTCGACGGGCGGAACCTGCTCGACCCCGCGCAGGCGCGCGCGGCCGGGTTCGCCTACGAGGGGATCGGCCGGCCGGTCTCGCCGTCGGACGTGCTACCGGAGAGGCTCGAGCGCGACCGCGAGCCCTCTACTTCCTAGTGGCGCTTCCGGCACTGCCCTCCGGCGCCTGGCCCGCCGGCACGCGGCGCGCTGTCGCGTCCTCAGTCGCGCCCGTACTTGTCAGTACGAGCGCTCCCTGCGTCCTTGCATCGCTTGGTGCCGACGACCCAGGCATCCGGCAACGAGACCGGAAACATCACTAGTGGAGGCGATCCTCCTCGCGGGCGGCCGAGCCGAGCGGCTCGGCGAAGCTGCGCAGGGGCGTCCGAAGGCCCTCGTCGAGGTGGGCGGAAAGCCACTCGCGGAGCATCAGATCCGCCGGCTGGCGCGGGCCGGCGTCGAGCGGGTGATCGTGAGCTGCCGCTCCGGACAGGAGGACGAGTTCGCCCGAGCGCTGGAGGGCGTCGGCGTCGAGCTCGCGTTCGCCGGTGAGCAGGAGCCGCTCGGGCGTGGGGGAGGCCTGAAGTTCGCGGCGCGTGAGCGGCGCGAGTCGGGTCCCTGCTTCGCCCTGAACGGTGACGAGCTCTTCGACGTCGAGCTCGAGGCGCTGCTCGCGCTCCACCGCCAGCGCTCGCCCGCCGCGACGATCACGGTCGCGCTGCTTCCGTCGCCCTTCGGGGTCGTCGACGTGGCGGACGACGGCACGGTCGAGAGCTTCCGCGAGGCGCCGACGCTGCCGCACTGGGTGAACATGGGCCTCTACGTGCTGGACGACGAGGCGATCGAGCGGCTGCCCGAGAAGGGCGACCACGAGACTTCGACGTTCCCCGAGCTCGCGGAGGAGCGAAGACTCCTCGCCTTCAGGCACGAGGGGCTGTGGCTGACCGTGAACACGCCCAAGGACCTGCGCCGCGCGGAGGAGTACTTCGCCACGACGGAACTGGCGTAAGATCGCCGCATCGCCGCCTCGCCGAACCTGAACAGCCTCGACGGCTGGAACTTCGACCCGCGGCGGGTCGAGAAACCGTGGGGCTGGGAGCTGATCTGGGCCGTGACGGGCGACTACGTGGGCAAGATCCTCTTCGTCGAAGCCGGACAGTCCCTCAGCCTCCAGTACCACCAGCACAAGGACGAGTCCTGGTACGTCCAATCAGGCAGGGCCAGGCTCGAGCTCGGCTCCTCCGGCGACGCAGTGCTGAACGAGGAGGCGATCGGGCCCGGCGAGGCGTTCCACTACCCGCCGGGCACCGTGCACCGCGTCACCGCGCTCGAGGACACGACCATCCTGGAAGTCTCGACCCCGCACCTCGACGACGTCGTCCGCCTCGAGGACGCGTACGGGCGCGAGGGCACTTCAGAACCTTAACACTCTTGTGGTAATGTCCTGGGCATGGATGCGCTCACGGTCGGAGACGCCGCCGCCCGCACAGGCTGGTCGGCGCGGATGCTGCGGTACCTCGAGGCCTCGGGCCTCGTCGAGCCGCGGCGGACGGACGCCGGGTACCGCCTCTACGGGCTTCGGGAGCTGAACCAGCTCCGTTCTCTGCGCGAGCTGCGCCGCCGCTTCGGCGTCGAGCTGGCGGAGATGGCCTTCGCGCTGCGCATGCGGCGTGACCCCGAGCTCCGCGCCGCCGTCGACACGTGGCTGCACGGCAGCGGCGTCGACGCGCTCGACTGGGAGCAGCGCAAGCACGAGCGGCTGCTGGCCGCCTGACCCGCACCTACACTGCCCGACCACTCACGACGGAAGAGGACGCATTGGCTACGACCCGCAGACACGACGTAAAGGACCTGTCGCTCGCCCCCGAGGGCGTGCGGCGCATCGAGTGGGCCGACCGGCAGATGCCGGTGCTCGCCGCGATCCGGGAACGCTTCGAGAGCGAGCAGCCGCTGTCCGGCTATCGCGTCGCGGCGTGCCTCCACGTGACGACCGAGACCGCGAACCTGATGCGGACGCTGAAGGTGGGAGGCGCCGACGTGGTGCTTTGCGCGTCGAACCCGCTCTCGACGCAGGACGACGTCGCCGCGGCGCTCGTCGACGAGTACGACATCGCCGTCTTCGCGATCAAGGGCGAGGACAACGACACCTACTACCAGCACATCGAGGCGGCGGTCGACCACAAGCCGCAAATCACGATGGACGACGGCGCCGACGTGATCGGCGTGCTCCACTCCGCCCGGCGCGAGCAGCTCGGCGACGTGATCGCGGGCACGGAGGAGACGACGACCGGCGTGATCCGGCTCAAGGCGCTCGAGCGCGACGGCGCGCTCGGGTTCCCCGTGATCGCCGTCAATGACGCGTTCACGAAGCACATGTTCGACAACCGCTACGGCACCGGCCAGTCGACGATCGACGGGATCATCCGCGCGACGAACGTCCTGCTCGGCGGGAAGCGCTTCGTGATCTCCGGCTACGGCTGGGTCGGCAAGGGCGTCGCGATGCGTGCGAAGGGCATGGGCTCGCACGTGATCATCACGGAGGTCGACCCCCTGAAGGCCCTCGAGGCGATCATGGACGGGTTCGAGGTGATGCCGATGGAGCAGGCCGCCAAGGTCGGCGACATCTTCTGCACCGCGACCGGCGACAAATCCGTGATCCGGCGTGAGCACATGGAACAGATGAAGGACGGCGCGATCCTCTCGAACACCGGGCACTTCAACGTGGAGATCGACATCCCCGCGCTCCGGGCGCTCGCGAGCGAGACGCGCGAGGCGCGGCAGTTCGTCGAGGAGTTCACCCTCTCCGACGGCCGCCGGCTCTACCTGCTCGGCGAGGGCCGCCTGATCAACCTCGCCGCCGCGGAAGGTCATCCCGCGATCGTGATGGACATGTCGTTCGCGAACCAGGCGCTCTCCGCTGAGTACGCCGTCCAGCACGCGGCCGAGCTAGAGCGGAAGGTCTACCCGGTGCCTGCCGAGATCGACGCCGAGATCGCGAAGCTCAAGCTCGCGACGATGGGAGTCGAGGTCGACATCCTGACCGACGAGCAGGAGCGCTATCTCGCATCGTGGGACGAGGGCACCTGATACCGCAGCAAATGCTGCGCATTTTCCGCGGATGAAGGCGTTGATTCTGGCAGCGGGTTACGCCACTCGGCTGTACCCGTTGACCGAGTCGGTCGCGAAGCCGCTTCTGACGATCGGGGGGCGGCCCATGGTGGATCACATCCTCGACCCGATCCGCGAGGCGGATCCGGTCGAGCTTCACGTCGTGACGAACTCGAAGTTCGCGAGCGCCTTCTCTGAGTGGGCGCCCGCGGACGTCACGGTTCACGACGATGGGACGACGAGCGAGAACGACCGGCTGGGCGCGATCGGCGACCTGCGCTTCGTGCTCGACCGGGCAGGAATCGACGACGACTGGCTCGTCGTCGCGGGCGACAACCTCTTTGACTACAGCCTCGGCGACTACGTGCGCTGGTGGCGCTCGAAAGGGGTCGCGAGCGCGGTCGCTTTGTACGAGCACCCGGATCTCGAGCTCGTGAAGCAGTACGGCGTCGTCGCGCTCGACGAGCGCGAGCGCGTCGTGTCCTTCATCGAGAAGCCGCCCGACCCGGCGTCGAACCTCGCTGCGACGGCGTGCTACCTCTTCCACCGCGAGCACCTGAAACTCGTCGCGACATATCTCGACGAGGGCAACGTGCCGGACCAGCCGGGACGCTTCGTCGAGTGGCTCCACCGGCGCGCATCGGTGTACGGTTACCGCTTCAGGGGCGAGTGGCTCGACATCGGCGACCGCGCCCAGCTCCTCGAGGCGGACAACCGAGCCCGCACCCGGGCCGGCCTGTCACCACGAGCCGAGTACGCGCCGGGCTGAGCGGAGCGGGTCGGGGCGCACCCCCACCCTCAAACTGGGTGGGGTCGCTTCCCGCCGCCCACGGCGGAGACGGTACCGCCCTCCCGCGGCGTCAACGTGGCGAAACTGTGCCGCTTGGTGTCGGCGACGTGACGATCGCTCCACAACCGACCCGAGTCGTCCCGGCCGGTCATACCGTCGGCCCGTGGCCTCGGTCCTGCTCGACCTCCTCCTGCCGCAGCGCTGCGTCGCGTGCGGGTTTCCGGGCGTGCAGGTGTGCGGCACCTGCCTCGGCGCGCTGCCGCGGCTTCGCGGCCCCCGCTGCGAGCGGTGCTGTGCGCCGACCGCCTGGCCGGTCCGGCGCTGCCTCGAGTGCGCAGGCCGGCGCCTGGCTTTCGCGCGTGCCCGCTCGGCGGTGGTCTACGACGAGTCCGTTCGCCGCCTCGTCCACGCGTGGAAGGATCGGGGCCTTCGGCACCTCTCCGCGGCCGCAGCGGTCGTGACCGCCGAGGCGCTCGAGCACGACGGCGAGCCGCTCGTCTTCGTCCCGCCGGATGCCGAGCGTCGCCGCGGCCGCGGCCATCACCCCGCGGCGGCGCTCGCGCGGGAGCTCGGCGCCCGTTGGGACGTCCCCGTGGTCTCGCTCCTCACCCGCACGAGTGGGGGAGCTCGACAGCGCGGTCTCACGCTCGCCGAGCGCCGGGCGAACGTGCGCGGAGCGTTCACGGCCGCGCGCTCTCCGCCCGCCGTCGTGCTCGTCGACGACGTCTACACCACCGGCGCGACGGCCCACGCAGCAGCGTCCGCGCTCCGACGGGCAGGCGCGCGGCGCGTCGAGGTCGTCACGTTCGCCCGCGCTGTCCGCGGGTATACAGTGACGACCCAGGCTTGACCCAGCCCGCAAGGAGGACGCGTTGCGACTTCAGGTGAAGGGCAAGAACCTCGACGTCACCGACTCCATCCGCAGCTACGCCGAGCAGAAGCTCAAGAAGCTCGACAAGCAGCTGAACGATTCGACGGAGGTCGAGCTCGAGCTCGCCGTCGAGAAGAACCCGTCGATCGCCGCAAATCAGATCGCCGAGGCGACCGTCTGGACGAAAGGCCCGACCCTGCGCGCGCGCGAGGCGTCCGAGGACATGCGCGCCTCGATCGACCAGCTGACCGAGAAGCTCGTCCGCCAAGTCAGGCACTACCGCGACAAGCGGAGCCACCGCGGCGCGCGCAACCACGTTCCCGTCGACGAAGGAGCCCCGGCGTTGCAGGACGACCAGCTGGACCAGCAGATCGTCAAGACGAAGCAATTCCCGGACAAGCCGATGAGCCCCGAGGAAGCAGTCCTCCAGCTCGAGCTGATCGGCCACGACTTCTTCGTGTTCAGGAACGCGGAGACCGGTGAGGTGAACGTCGTCTACCGGCGCAGGAACGGCGGTTACGGCCTGATCGAGCCTCAGGCGTGAGCCTCTGGCGGCGCGAGAAGCCGCTGCACGAACGCCTGGCCGAGCAAGGCGGCATGACGATGCCGACCGAGGTCGGCCGCGACGTCGCGCCGTGGCACCAGGCAGGCGTGCACGGCGTCCCGCGGCCGCGCCAATGGGACGCCGTCGTCACCGCCGAGGCCGACCTGCCGGGCGACGCCGTGCACTTCGTGACGCTCGATGATCGCACGGTCGTCGTGGACGAGGATGTCCCAGACGATCAGCTCGCACCCCTCGCCGACGCGGTCGAGACGCAGCTCGACCCCCCGTACCGCGCCGAGGGCGCGAGGCGTCACGACCGGCTTTGGGCGGTTGGCGCGAGCAAGATCAGCGTCGTCTCGATCGACGACGAGATCGGCGGCGACGCGGTCGAGCTTGCCGCCCGCGAGGGCGAGGTGACGCTGCTCGTGGACGGTGCTCATGTCTTCGGCGCTGTGCCCGCCTTGGAGGCGTTGGGAGCCGGCATGCCGTCCTACGTGGTGCGGGCGGACCGCATCGACGGGGACCTCTGGGAGGTCGTCGTCCTCCCCCTCTAGCGCCGTTCGGGCCGCTGAGGGGAGCCGCTACCCTTTAGCCCGGCATGGCCCAGAGCATGGGTTCCTTCGAGAAGGTCCTCCGCCTCGGCGAGGGACGCCGCCTGAAGCGGCTGGCCGAGCAGGCCGCCTACGTCGGCACGCTCGAGCCCGAGTTCGAGGCGCTCTCCGACGAGCAGCTTGCCGGCAAGACCGCAGAGTTCAAGGAGCGGCTCGAGCGGGGCGAGTCGCTCGAGGAGCTCCTCTTTGAGGCCTTCGCGGCCGTCCGGGAGGCGTTCAAGCGCACGATCGGCGTCCGCCTCTTCGACGTCCAGTTGATGGGCGGCATCACTTTGCACGAGGGCGACATCGCCGAGATGAAGACCGGCGAGGGCAAGACGTTCGTCGCGGTCCAGCCGCTGTACCTGAACGCGATGGAGGGAGGCGGCGTGCACCTCGTGACCGTGAACGACTACCTCGCCAAGCGCGACGCGGAGTGGATCGGCCCCGTTTTCGAGAAGCTCGGGATGCGTGTCGGCTTCATCCAGAACCAGATGCCGTTCGCAGAGCGCAAGGAGGCCTACGCCGCCGACGTCACGTACGGAACGAACTCGGAGTTCGGGTTCGACTACCTGCGCGACAACATGGCCGTCTCGCTCCCCGAGCTCGTGCAGCGCAGCCACCGCTACGCGATCGTGGACGAGGTCGACTCCATCCTGATCGACGAAGCACGCACGCCGCTGATCATCTCCGGCCAGCCGGAGACGGCAGCGAGCACGTACTACGACTTCGCGCGCATCGTGAAGACGCTGGAGTCCCGGCCGGCGAAGATTCTCGCCAAAGGGGAGGATCAGTTCGCGGAGGGAGGCGACTTCGTCTACGACGAGAAGTTCAAGACCGTCTCGCCGAGCGAGGACGCGATCGAGAAGGTCGAGCGCGCGCTCAAGATCGAGAACCTCTACGACCCGCGGAATGTCCAGCTCGTCAACCACCTGACGCAGTCGCTGAAGGCGCAGTCGCTCTACAAGCGCGACATCGACTACGTGATCCAGGACGGCGAGGTCAAGATCGTCGACGAGAACACCGGCCGCATCATGGAAGGCCGCCGTTGGAGCGAGGGTCTGCACCAGGCCATCGAGGCGAAGGAAGGGCTCAAGATCCAGGAAGAGCACGTCACGCTCGCCACGATCACGCTCCAGAACTACTTCCGTCTCTACGAGAAGCTCGCCGGGATGACCGGCACCGCGAAGACCGAGGAGAAGGAGTTCGTCGAGATCTACAACCTCCACGTCGTCGAGATCCCGACGAACGTGGACGTCGCGCGGCAGGACAAGAACGACTTCATCTTCCGCACGAAGGAAGGCAAGTTCCAGGCCGTGATCCGCGACATCAAGGAGCGAAACGAGCAGGGCCAGCCGGTGTTGCTGGGCACGATCGCCGTCGAGACATCGGAGTACCTCGCGCAGCTGCTCGAGCGTCAGGGGATCAAGCACAACGTCCTGAACGCCAAGCAGCACGAGCGCGAGGCGGAGATCATCAAGGACGCGGGCCAACTCGGGGCGGTGACGATCGCGACGAACATGGCGGGCCGCGGCGTCGACATCAAGCTCGGCGAAGGCGTCATCGAGGCCGGGGGCCTCTACGTGCTCGGCACGGAGCGCCACGAGGCGCGCCGCATCGACAACCAGCTCCGCGGGCGCGCGGGCCGCCAGGGGGATCCCGGCGAGTCGCGCTTCTACCTCTCGGGCGAGGACGAGCTCGTGCGCCTCTTCGCAGGCGACCGGATCAAGAACATCATGCAGCGCTTCAAGGTGCCCGACGACGAGCCGATGGAGGCGTCGATCCTCTCCAAGCAGATCGAGAACGCGCAGAAGAAGGTCGAGGAGCAGAACTTCGTCATGCGCAAGAACGTCCTCAAGTACGACGACGTGATGAATTCGCAGCGCCAAGTCATCTACGCGCAGCGCCGCCGGGTGCTCGAGGGTCAGGACATGGCGGAGGAGATCCGCGGCTGGATCGACGACGTGGTCGGGAGCGCCGTCGACACCTACACGCAGGAGGACTATGTGGAGGAGTGGGATCTCGGCGCCCTCGCCCAGGCGATGCGCGACCTCTACGGCTCCGACATCACGCCCGAGGAGCTGAAGGAAGAGGTCGCGCTCGAGCGCGACGCACTCGTCGAGGAATTCCAGCAGGACGCACGCGACGCGTACGGAGACAAGGAACGGGAGCTCGGCGTCGAGCTGATGCGCGACCTCGAGCGCTACGTCACGCTCCAGGTCGTCGACACCCGTTGGCGCGAACACCTCGAGAACATGGACTACCTGCGCGAGGGCGTGCACCTCCGCGCGTTCGCGCAGAAGGACCCGCTCGTCGAGTACCGGGGCGAGGGGCACCGCATGTTCGAGGAGCTCGGGCTGCAGATCCGCGAGGAGGTCGTGGGCACGCTCTTCCACGCACAGCTGGCCCCGCAGGACGCCGACCTGCTCGAGCAGCCGGGCCAGCAGAACGGTGACGAGCTCTCTTACGAGCACGAGACTGCTTCGGGTGCCGGCGCGATCGCAGGCGCAGCGGTCGGAGGCGGTTCGGTCGCCACAGCCGGCACGCTTGCCCCCGCCCAGACGGTCAACACCCAGCAGGTCGTAAAGAGTGAGAATCAGCAGGTCGGCCGTAACGACCCTTGCTGGTGCGGGTCCGGCAAGAAGTTCAAGAAGTGCCACGGACAGTGACCGGAAGTCCGGCAGCCGCTTCGCGG
>JACCTU010000114.1 GCA_013812235.1 Actinomycetota bacterium
GCGGGCGAGAACGGCGCGTACCGCGAGGGCCACCACCGGCGGCCGCCCTGTGAAGTTGGGACGCGATCGGTGTTGAGCCGACGCGCGATCTCGCCGAGGCTCTCGCCCTTGGCGTGCTCGCCGCGGATGCGAGTGATCAGTTCGGGCGGGAGTCCCGGCTTGCGACCAGGACGCACAGTTCGCCGACGCCCGATCTGGGCGCTCTTGCCCGCGGCGGTGGAGGCAGTCAGACCCGTGCCCGTGCTCGCATCGGGCGGCATCGGTGACGGAGCCGGGCTTGCCCGCGCGCTCGGGCTCGGCGCGCAGGGGGTTTCATTCGGAACGCGGTCCGTCGCGAGCGACGAGGCGTGCGCACAAGCAGCGCGTGGTCGAAAGCGCCGCCGAGGACACCCTTCGAATGTTTGTTGCGAAGTGTCTGGTGCGGTGCGCCCGGCACCAGACGTCGTACAACTCGGCCGCGCAGATCGTGAAAGACCTCGTCCGCGACGCAGCGACGGTGCTCGCCGAGGCGGAGCAGTTCGCGTAGGGACTTCGGCCGCGCTCAGGAAACAGAATCGAACGGCCCATCGCGTTTCCGCTACGCGCGGAGCGCGATCTCGACCGTCGTGCCACGTCCCGGGCGGGAGTGACCGACGCAGCGCCTGCGATGCTCGAAGCGCGCTGCCTGATGTTCCGGAGTCCTTGGCCGGCGCCGCCGGCCTCTTCCTCGAAACCGGTGCCGTCGTCCGCGACTGTGACGAGCCGACGACCTTCGCGATGCCAGATCCGCACGACCGCGGTCTTGGCGTTCGCGCCACGGGGGTCGCGAGCCGCCGTTCTCGAGCCCCGATGATGGGATCAGCTCAGGGGGTGAGCGACAGATCCGCCTGCTCATTTCTCCGAGAACCCCTCGTGCGCGGCCGCGACGAGCAGGGGAAGCGTCTCGAGGTTGTAGCCGCCCTCCAGCACCGCGGCGATGCGCGGCGCGTATGTCGTCGAGCGTCGCGCGAGCTCGCGGAACCCGTTCTCGCTCACCTCCATCGAGGCGAGCGGGTCGGAAACGTGCGCATCGAAGCCCGCGGAGACGAGCAACAGCTCCGGCGCGAAGCGGGCAAGCGCCGGCGCCACCAGCTCGTCGAGCGCGTCGAGGAACTCGTCGTCGCCGGAACCGGGCGCGAGCGGGACGTTGAGCGTCGTCTCGTTCTGCTCGTACGGCCCCCCCGTGCCGGGGTAGAAGGGCCACTGGTGCAGCGACGCAAAGAACACCGTTGGGTCGTCCCAGAAGATCGTTTGCGTCCCGTTGCCGTGGTGCACGTCCCAGTCGAGGATCGCCACGCGGCGGAGTCCGAGCTCGGCCTGGGACCAGCGGGCGGCGATCGCGACGTTGTCGAACAGGCAGAAGCCCATCGCTCGGTCCGGCAGCGCGTGGTGGCCGGGCGGGCGGACGAGCGCGAACGCTCCTTCCTCCGCCGCCTGGATAGCCGTCCCCGCGGCGATCAGCCCGGCCTCGTACGACGTCGCGCTCGCGACCGTATCGCTGTCGAGCCACGTCTCACGCTCGATCGACGCGATCCGGTCGACGAGCGCCGGCGTGTGGCAGCGCAGAAGATCCTCCCGCCGCGCGCTCCGCCCGGGGCTCCACTCGAAGCGCTCGAGCAGGGTCGCGAGACGCCCGGGCGTCTCGAAGGGCGACGGATGGAGCAGGGCGAGGTCGCCGTGGCTGAGGGTCTTCAAGCGCGCTCGGCGAGCCGGCCCGAGAGGTTCCTCAACCCCCATCGCTCCACGAGAGCGGACGCCTCCGCCCACGTTGGCGTCTGGTCTCCGAGGGGAGGGAGAGGAGCAGAGGCGTCCACCGTCGCGATTCGGCGATAGAGCCGCAACTCCTCCGCCTGCGCGGCGAACCGCCCGGCCTCGAGCGCCGACTCGAGCGTCCCGTGCTCGGCCAGCACCGACGCCGCCGTCTTCGGCCCGACGCCCTTCGCGCCCGGCAGCCGGTCCGAGGGATCGCCACGGAGCGCGATGAAGTCGGGCACCTGCTTCGGCTCGACGCCGTAGCGCTCGCGCACCTCGGCGGGACCGATGCGCGAGATCTCGCTCACGCCACGCGTCGGCTGGAGGATCGTCGTGCGCTCGCTGGCCAACTGAAAGAGGTCGCGGTCCGAGGTCGCCACGAGCACCGGCCGCTTCGCCTTCTCCTCGGCCGCGACGACGGCGCCCATGAAGTCGTCCGCCTCGTAGCCCGGCGCCTTCGCCGACACGAACCCGAGCGACTCGACGAGCTCCGGCAGCAGGTCCAGCTGCTCGAGCAGGTCGTCCTCGAACACGCGGCCGGACTGATACGCGGGAAACGCCTCGTGGCGATAGGTCGGAGTGTCGAGCGAGTCGAAGCCCACGAGCACCGAGCGCGGGTGTTCCTGGTCCCAAAGGCCGACGAGCATGTTCGTGAAGCCGACGATCATGTTCGCGGGCCGACCCTCGGCGCGGCGGATCTGCTTCGGGAGCGCGTGGTACGCGCGATGGGCAAACGAGTCGCCGTCGACTGCAAGCAACGGTTTCAGAGCGTTGCCTCCAAGCGCGCGATCTCGGCCATCAACCGGTCGGTGGCCTCCTGCGCCGCGTCACGAGGATCGGTGGCGCGGAGGTCGTCGAGTGCCACGGGAGCACCGTACGCCACGCGGATCGGCCCAAGCCCGAGCAAGTTGTCGGTGCCATCGATCGCAGCCGGGATCAGCGGGACGCCGGCCCCGAGCGCGATCCGGGCCGCGCCCATGTGCGCGCGAGGCTGGTACTTCTTGACGAGGCCCTTCTTGCGGCGCGTTCCCTCCGGGAACATCACGACGACGTGGCCTTCGCGGCAGAGCTGCTCGGCCGTCTCCATCGCCGCGAGGTCGGCCTGCCCACGGTGCACCTTGAACGCTCCGCCGGCCTCGATGATCGACCCAAGCGGCCACCAGAAGAGCTCGGACTTGCCCATGAAGCGGAGGAACCGGCGCGGGTACAAAGGCAGTCCAATCGCCCAAGGATCGATGTTCGAGAGGTGGTTGGCCGCGAGGACGAAGCCCCCCTCGGCCGGGACGTTCTCGACTCCGCGTGCCCTCGAGCGAAAGAGCAGCTTGATCACCGGCAGGGAGAGGCCACCGATGGCCAAATAGAACAGTGAAGGGCGGGGTGCCACGGCGCCGCATTCTGCCCTCTTGACAACGGAGGCTAAGGTGGACCGCGTGGCAACCACGGAGAAAAGCGGGTTAAACCGCCTCGTGATCGTCGAGTCGCCCGCAAAAGCGCGGACGATCGAGGGCTACCTCGGCAAGGGCTACAAGGTCGCCTCGAGCATCGGGCACATCCGGGATCTCCCGAATCGGGCCAGCGACGTCCCCAAGGAGCAGCGGGCCAAATACGGGACGATGGGCGTGGCGATCGACGAGGACTTCGAGCCGCTCTATCTCGTCGACAAGGACAAGAAGAAGACCGTGGACGAGTTGAAGCGCCTCCTGAAGGGCGCCGACGAGCTGTTGCTCGCGACGGACGAGGACCGCGAAGGCGAGGCGATCGCCTGGCACCTGCTCCAAGTCCTGAAGCCCAAGGTGCCGGTCCGGCGGATGGTCTTCCACGAGATCACCCGCGACGCGATCGAGCGCTCGCTCGGAGAGACCCGCCAGATCGACGATCGGCTCGTCGACGCGCAGGAGACCCGGCGCATCCTCGACCGCCTCTACGGCTACGAGGTCTCGCCGGTGCTCTGGAAGAAGGTCACGCAGGGCCTCTCGGCGGGACGCGTGCAGTCGGTCGCGACCCGCCTGATCGTCGAGCGGGAGCGCGAGCGGATCGCCTTCGTCGAGGTCGCGTACTGGGACCTCGAGGGGATCTTCGATCC
>JACCTU010000115.1 GCA_013812235.1 Actinomycetota bacterium
CGACAACGCGGCGACCCGGAGTTCCGCGCCTGGTTCCTCGGGCACATGCGCCGCAGCCTGAGTCCCGGCTCCGCGCTCGCCTTCTTTCGGATGGTGATGGAATCGGACGTGAGCGACTTGCTCTCGGTCGTGCGCGTGCCGACGGTCATCCTCTCGAGCGCCTCCGAGCGGGGCCCGGGAGAGTATTTCGCACGCCGCATCGCGGGAGCCCGGTTGGTCGAATTGCCAGCCACCCTACGCGGCATCTACCACTGGGTCGACGACGACGCGAGCGAAGTTGCGCTGCGCGAGACTCGGGGTCTGGTCACGACAGCCCAGGGCGAGAACATTCCTGAGCGGACGCTCGCGACCGTGCTCTTCACCGATCTCGTCGCATCCACCGACCAGGCCGCGGCTGCCGGCGACCACGCCTGGGCCGAGTTGCTCCAGGCCCACCACGCCCTTGTGCGTCACCAGCTTGACCGCTTCCGCGGTCGCGAGATCGACAACGCCGGCGACGGTTTCCTTGCGAGCTTCGACGGGCCCGCGCGCGCGATCATGTGTGCTTGCGCGATTACCGAGGCGGTGCGCACTCTGGGCCTCAACGTCCGCGCGGGCCTGCACACAGGCGAATGCGAGCAGATAGGCGACAAGCTCGGCGGGATCGCCGTGCACATCGGCGCGCGGATCGCCGCTGTCGCAGCCCCTGGAGAGGTCCTCGTCTCCTCCACCGTGAAAGACCTGGTCGCGGGCTCAGGCCTCGCGTTCGTGGAACGGGGAGACCACGCGCTCAAGGGCATCCCGGGCGAATGGAAGCTCTACGCCATTGCGTAGAGCTTCGAGGCGCCCCCGACTCAGATGTGATCAAGCACCAGGTGGAGCGGCCGAGGCACTTGCGTGAGGTCGAGCGCATCGACGAGCAAGCGCGCGTAGCGGATCTTCCGACGGCCGCCGCTCCCCATGAAGCGCCGGAGCTGCTCCTCGACGGGCCGTCCTTGCCACGCAGGCTGCTTCTGCAGGGTGCGGAACGATCCAAGGTCACCCTGTGCGTCGACGACCTGTTCAACCGTCGCGGCGCCGAGCGCGCGGATCAGCTCCTCTTCAAGATCTGCGATGCACACGTAGAAACCGAGCCGCTCCATGTCGTCGCGAGTGAGTTCGGAGCCGAGGCCGGCTCGCTCGAGACCGCGACGGAAGTCGACCTCTTCTGCGGCGTCGCAGAGACCCGCCAGCCTGACGTCGAGCCCCTGAGGGCCGTAGAGAGTGAGGAACCTTCCGATCGCCTGCGCGCCCCCGATCGGCACGACGGCGACGCCGTCAGCCTCGAGATTTCGACCGCGACGCTCTGCCAGCGCTTCGACGGCGTGCTGGTCGCTGACCCCTTCGACGAGCACGACCGCACGCGGGTCGCGGCCTTCGGCCAGCGCTACATCCGTTCGATCATCGCCCGGCCGAACCCGGACGACGAGACTTCGTTCGCGTCGTCCATCAGCCGCGCGAAGTCGTACGTCACCTGCTTGTCCGAGATCGCCGCACCGAGGGAGTCGATGATCTTATCCGCGGCCTCGACCCAGCCCATGTGCCGGAGCATCATCTCCGCCGAGAGGATCAGCGACCCCGGGTTCACCTTGTCCTGGCCCGCGTACTTCGGCGCCGTCCCGTGCGTGGCCTCGAACATCGCGACGGTGTCCGAGAGGTTTCCTCCCGGCGCGATCCCGATCCCTCCGACCTGGGCGGCGAGCGCGTCCGAGATGTAGTCCCCGTTCAGGTTCAGCGTCGCGATCACGTCGTACTCGGCCGGCCGGAGCAGGATCTGCTGGAGGAAGGCGTCGGCGATCACGTCCTTGATCGTGATCGTTTGGCCGGCCTCTGCCTCCAGCGAGAGCCACGGGCCGCCGTCGATCGGCGTGGCGCCGAACTCGCCGCGGGCGAGCGCGTAGCCCCAATCACGGAACCCGCCCTCGGTGAACTTCATGATGTTGCCCTTGTGCACGAGCGTGACCGAGTCGCGCCCGTTCGCGATCGCGTACTCGATCGCCTTGCGCACCAGCCGCTCGGTGCCTTCGCGCGAAACCGGCTTGATCCCGATCGACGAGGTCTCGGGGAAGCGGATCTTGCGCACGCCCATCTCGTTCTGAAGGAAGTCGACGACCTTCTTGGCGCCGTCGGTGCCGGCCTCCCACTCGATCCCCGCGTAGATGTCCTCGGAGTTCTCGCGGAAGATGATCATGTCGGTCTTGGAAGGGTCCTTGAGCGGGCTCGGCACGCCCGGGAAGTGCCGCACCGGGCGGAGGCAGACGTAGAGGTCGAGCTCCTGGCGGAGCGCGACGTTGAGGGAGCGGATCCCGCCGCCCACCGGCGTCGTCAGCGGGCCCTTGATCGAGACGGAGTACTCGCGTGCGGCCTCGAGGGTCTCCTGGGGGAGCCAGGTGTCGCTCCCGTAGACGGACGCCGCCTTCTGGCCGGCGTAGATCTCCATCCAGTGGATCCGCCGCTCGCCGCCGTAGCTGCGCTCGACGGCAGCATCGACGACGTCCTTCATCACCGGCGTGATGTCGGCGCCGATCCCGTCACCCTCGATGTAGGGGATGATCGGGTTGTCGGGCGTGGGCTCGCCCGGGACGATCTTCCGGCCGTCGGCCGGAACCTGGATGTGCGTGTCGACGCTCACTCGCCTACTTTTCGCTCGTGGAAGGAAGAACGATCGCTGAGGCTATCGCAGCCGTCCTGATCGAAGGCTTCAACCGCCACTACCGGCTCTTCCGGGAGACGAGCGCGCAGGCCAAGTTGCGCTTCGAGCGCGCGGCCTGGGCCGAGGTGCAGTGGGCGGTGCAGGAGCGAATCCGTTTCTACGACGAGCGCGTTCGCGAGAACGTCCAGCGGCTGCGTACCGAGTTCGATCTCGACGCGCTGGACGCCGCCGCCTGGCGGGAGGTCAAGCTCCGCTTCATCGGTCTCCTCGTCGACCATCACCAGCCAGAGCTTGCCGAGACGTTCTTCAACTCGGTGATCACCCGGATCCTCCGTCGCACCTACTCGAACAACGACCTCATCTTCGTCCGCGCCACGATCTCGACGAAGCAGATCGAATCCGACCCACCGATCTACCGCAGCTACTACCCCGGCGAGAACGGCCTTCGCGACTGCTTCGTCCGGATCTTCCGCAACTTCGAGTGGGCAGTCCCCTTCGCGGACCTCGAGCGCGACGTCGACCGGCTGCTCGAGGCCGTCGGTGAGCCCTGGGCCCACCTCGAGCCGAACCACCAGATCCAGGTGCTCGGCTCGGCGTTCTACCGAAACAAGGCCGCCTACGTGCTCGGGAAGATCGTGAACGGGTACGAGGAGCTCCCGTTCGCCGTCCCCGTCCTCCACGACCAGGGCCGGCGGCTCGCGCTCGACGCGATCGTGCTCGAAGGGGAGCGGATCAATGTCCTCTTCTCGCTCTCGCGCGCCTACTTCATGGTCGAGATGGAGGTGCCGTCGGGCTACGTCAACTTCCTCCGGACGATGACGCCGACGCGGTCGCGGGCTGACCTGTACACGCTGATCGGACTGGGCAAGCAGGGCAAGACGCTCTTCTACCGCAACCTGCTCCAGCACCTCCATCACTCCGAGGACGCGTTTGTCGAGGCCCCCGGCGTGCGCGGTCAGGTGATGCTCGTGTTCACACTTCCGTCGTATCCCTACGTCTTCAAGCTGATCAAGGACGTCTTCGGTCCTGGGAAAGACACCGACCGGGCGACCGTGCGCTCGAAGTTCGAGATGGTCAAGCACGTCGACCGGGTGGGGCGGTTGGCCGACACGCTCGAGTTCACGGCGCTGACGCTGCCCCTCGATCGCTTCTCCCTCGAACTGCTCGACGAGCTGCGTGCGCTGGCGCCGTCGATGATCGAGGTGGACGGCGACAGCCTGGTGATCCATCACTGCTACGTGGAGCGGCGGATGACCCCACTCAACATCTACCTCGACCGGGCGACGCCCGACGAGGTCGAGCCCGTGGTGCTGGAGTACGGAAACGCGATCCGCGACCTCGCGATCGCCAACATCTTTCCCGGCGACCTGCTCTGGCGGAACTTCGGCGTCACCCGCGACGGGCGGGTCGTCTTCTACGACTTCGACGAGATCGAGTACCTGACCGACATCAACTTCCGCCGAATCCCGCCGCCGCCGAACCCGGAGGCCGAGCTTTCGGGTGAGCCGTGGTACGGCGTCGTCCGCAACGACGTCTTTCCGGAGGAGTTCGCGACGTTCCTGCTCGGCGATCTGCGCCTCCGCGAGACCTTCCTCCGCCACCACGCCGAGCTGCTCGAGCCCGAGTTCTGGCAGGAGTGCCAGCGCCGCGTCGAGGCGGGGGAGATCGTCGACTTCTTCCCGTACCCGGAGTCGCTGCGGTTCTGCAACCGTCCCGCTCCCGCAATCGCAGTCCAGCCCGGCGCAGGGCCATGACGACTTCGATCGCATCGGGTGTCGGTTGACCGCGGCTCGACTGGCGCGAGATACTTCGCATGTGCGCGGCGGCAACCGTTCCGAGACGCTTGCCGCGCTCCTGATTCGGTGGGGCGTGAACGTCGTCGCGCTTCTCGTCGTCGACTCGATCTTCGACGGCGTTGAGATCGGGCGGTGGGGGTCCGTGCTCGTCGGCGCGGCGGTACTTGCGATCGCGAACGCGATCGTCAAGCCCGTGCTCGCGCTGCTCGCGCTGCCGCTGATCCTGCTCACTCTCGGGCTCGCGTACTTCGCGATCAACGTCTTGATGCTCGCGCTCGCCGAATGGGTCGCGCCAGACTTCACGATCGACGGGTTCTGGACGTACGTCGGCGCGACGATCGTCGTCTGGCTCGTGAACTGGATCCTGAACAGCGCGCTCGGCTCGCTGTTCGGCGGGCGCGACACCCGCCGGGTCGTCGTCTAGGCGCGACGTCTAAGCCGTGAACGAGCTCGTCCGACCGATCGTCGAGGCCGCTGAGCGCGATCCCAACGTCGTCGGCGTGATGCTGAAGGGATCGCAGGCGATGGGGACGGCACACGAGGAGTCGGACTGGGACGTGGTCCTGGTCGTATTCGACGGTGAGCCGTCGCAGAAAAAGGACGGTCCGCTCGAGCTGATCACGACGACGCTGACGCGCTTGCAGAAAGTTCCCTCCTGGGAGCTCCCCGCGCTCGCCCACTCGCGCGTCCTCCTGGACAAGACCGGCGCGATCGCTGCTGCGATCGACGCCGCGGGACGCCCGACGCGCAACGAGCTCGCGGAGTTCTACGACAGCTACCTCAACGACTTCTACCGCTCGCTCAAGTCGTGGCGTCGGGGCCGCGAGCTCGGCGCGCGGATCATGTGTGGACGGTCGCTCTGGTGGCTCGGCGACTTCCTGATCGGGCTGGAGGGCAAGCGTGCGCCCTACACCGAGGCCTGGGGCGGTCGGCTCGGCGAACTCGAGCCGCTGATTCTCGAGGTGGCTCGCACGGCCGACCCACGCACGCAGCAGGAGCTGCAGCGAGCGGTCGAGCAGATTGCGACGGCGCACGGCTTCCGAGACGTCTACGACGCGTGGGACGGTGACATCGACCGCGTGATGGGTTTCCGATTCGAGTGAGGCGCGCACTCGTGGTCGACGTCGCGCTCAAGCTCGCGCTCGTTGCGGCGCTCGCC
>JACCTU010000122.1 GCA_013812235.1 Actinomycetota bacterium
CAGCTCGGTCAGGTCGTCGCGGGCGCGCACGAGCGGCAGCGCCTGGATCGGCTTCGACGAGGAGCGCAGGAACGAGACGAGGCCGGGGTCGCCCGCCTGCTCGACGACTGCGCCGTCCCGCCACGCGACGGCGTGGACTCGGTGCCGGGCTTCGACGACCGAGCCGCGACGGACCACGACCTCGATCGGCCCCATTGACGGAACCCTACTCGGGCGATAACGTCCGGCGATCGTCGAACGTACGGCTATTCCCGACTATTCGCTTGAGGACGTGCTCGAGGTCCGCTCGCAGGAGCAACTGCGTGCCGTGGCGGATCCGACCCGCCGCCGAATCCTCTCGCTGCTGCGTGTGCGGGCGGCCTCGACCACCGAGCTCGCCGAGGCGCTGGGTCAGCCGAAGGGGACGGCCGGCCACCACGTCAAGGTGCTCGAAGAGGCCAAGCTGATCCGCGTCGTGCGCACGCGGAAGGTGCGAGCGATGACCGAGAGCTACTACGGCCGGCTCGCGCGCCTGTACCGGATCGTGGCGGACGACTCCGAGCCCTACGACCCGGCGGGGATGGGGGCCCTGATGCTCCGCCAGGCCGCGGACGAGGTCGCACCCGACGCGGGCAAGGAAGACGACCCGTCGAGCCTCGTCGTCGTGCACGCCCGTGTGTCGAACGGCGACGCGCGCCGGTTTGCGCAGCGGCTCGAGGAGCTCGCAAGCGACTTCCAGTCGTACGACGATGACGACGGGCGCGTGTTCGGCTTCGTCGCGGGTGTCTACGCGACCGACCTGCGCGACCTGCCGAAGAAGAAGAGAAAAGCGAAGAAGCGGTGAGAGCGTTCTGGCCCTCGGGCGGCCTCTGGCGCCACACGGACTTCCTGAAGCTGTGGTCCGCCGAGACGATCAGCCAGTTCGGCACGCAGGTGTCGCAGCTCGCGTTGCCGTTCGTTGCGATCGTGGTCTTGGACGCGAGCCCATTCGCGGTCGCTGCGCTCGGAACCGTCGAGTTCCTGCCGTTCCTGCTCTTCACGCTGCCCGCCGGCGTGTGGGTCGACCGTCTGCCCCGTCGCGCGATCTTGATCGTTGCCGACTACGGCCGTGCGCTGCTCCTCTTCACAGTCCCGATCGCCTACGCGTTCGACGCGTTGACGCTCGCACAGCTCTTCGTCGTCGGGTTCCTCGTCGGAACCTTCACCGTCCTCTTTGATGTCTCGTACCAGTCGTATCTCCCATCCCTCGTCGAACGCGGACAGATCATCGAAGGCAACTCGAAGCTCGAGGTCAGCCGCACGACGGCGCAGATCTCTGGCCCGGGCGTGGCTGGCGGACTCATTGGCCTGATCACGGCGCCGTATGCGGTACTCGTCGACGCGATCAGCTTCCTCGCGTCTGGCGCTTTCCTGACCGCGATCCGAAAGCAGGAAGAGAAGCCCGCAGTCCCGGAGGGCGGGAGGCCGCGAGTACGCACCGAGCTCTGGGAGGGGCTGCAGTACGTCGTCCGCCACCCGCTGCTGCGGCCACAGGCGATGTGTACGGGCACATCGAACTTCTTCTCGAATGTGACGTTCTCGATCTTCCTCGTCTACGCGGTCCGCACGCTCGACCTCTCGGCTGAGGAGGTTGGGCTCATCTTCACGCTCGGCGGTCTCGGCGGTCTGCTCGGGGCGCTGGTGTCGCAGCGGCTGACGAGACGCTTCGGCGTCGGGCGCACGACGATCGCGATGACCTTCCTCTTCGGCAGCGCGGGCTTCCTCGTGCCGCTGGCGCCGAAGGACTTCCCGTACCCTTACTTGGTTGCATCGTTCCTGATCTCCTCGTTCGCCATCGTCGTCTACAACATCACGCAGGTGAGCCTGCGCCAGGCGATCGCGCCCCAGCGGATCCAGGGCCGCATGAACGCGGTCATGCGCTTCCTCGTGTGGGGAACGATTCCGCTCGGGTCGCTGACCGGCGGCGTGCTGGCCTCGACGATCGGCCTGCGGGAGACCCTGTTCGTTGGTGCCGCCGGAGGACTCCTCTCAACACTTCCGATCGTCCTCTCACGCGCGCAGCGCACGCTCGGCGAGATCCCGGAGCTCGAGCTCGGTGCTCGTGGCGTAAGAGACATCGCGGCGGTGCCGCCCGCTCCGGTGACGCCCGATGCCTGAGCTTCCCGAGATGGAGGCGTGGCGACGCCAGCTGAATGACCCCGTGTCGGCGTTTCCGATCGAGCAGGCAGGGCCCGCGCACGTGGCGACGCTGAAGACGTTCGACCCACCGCTCGCGACGCTCGAGGGTCGGCGGCTCTCGGGTGCCGAGCGTCGGGCCAAGCGGCTGCTCTTCCCCACTGAGGACGGCGAGCTGGTGTTGCTCGTACACCTGATGACTGCCGGACGCCTCCGCTACCTGCTCGCCGGCGAGAAAGGGCCGAAGGTGCCCGCGTTCCAGCTCGTCTTCGAGGGCGGCGCACGCCTCGTCCTGACGGAGGCCGGCTCGAAAAAGCGCGCCGGCGTGTGGCTGCTGACGCCCGAGCAGGCCGAGGAAGAGCTCGCCCACCTCGGGCCGGAAGCACTCGGGCTCGGCGCAGACCGATTGGCCGAGATCTGCGCGAGCGAGTCGCGGCGACTGCACTCGCTGCTGCGCGATCAGAAGCTGATCGCGGGCATCGGCCGCGCGTGGGCAAATGAGATCCTCCACGAGGCGAAGTTGTCCCCGTACGCCCTCGCGCCCGACCTCTCGCGCGCTGAGGTCGAGCAGCTTGCGACTTCGATCGACACGGAGCTGACACGCGGGCTCGCGCTTCGTGAGCAGGGTGCAAAGGACGACAAGGCGTATCGCGTGCACAAGAAGCTCGACGCGCCGTGCGATGTGTGCGCGACGGCGATCGCACAGGTCGACTTCGAGGAGCACACGATCTACTACTGCCCGCAGTGCCAGACGGG
>JACCTU010000124.1 GCA_013812235.1 Actinomycetota bacterium
CTCGGCGACCGCCGATGAACGCCGACACGTGCCCGCGGGCGTTCGCCTCACGCGCCTCGTCTTCGTCGAGCGCTCCGATCCGCAGCAGCAGCGCGAACTCGTCGCGCAGGTGCGTCCGCATCATCTCCGGCCCGTCCGTCGCGATCGTGAACTGCACACGGTGCTCGACGAAGCGCCGGAACGTCTCGCGCACCGCGTCCTCGTCGGGCAGCGCCTTCGTCAGCAGATTCGACGTCGGGCAGATCTCGAGCACGATCTCGCGCTCCCGGATCGCGGCCATCAGCTCGGGGTCGCCGGCGGCAAGGATTCCGTGGCCGATCCGGTCGGGTCGCAGCGACTCGACGACCTCGGCGGTCTCTTCGCGTCCCATGTCCCCGCCCTCCTCGCCGACGTGGATCGTCACGCCGAGCCCGGCCTCGCGTGCGGTCTCGACCATCGGCGCGACCTGCGTGTAGTCGTAGCGCCCGCCGCCCGGACGGGGGCCGGCGATGTCGACCCCGACCACCCCGCGCGGGGCCCACTTGATCGCCTTCTCGACGATGATCTCGTTCAGGCGCGCGTCGAACGTCCGGTCCATCATCAAAATCAGGCCCGCACGCACCTGCGGGTACTCGATCGACGCGAGGTCGAGCCCGCGAATCGCGGCGAGGATGATGTGGTCGAGGTCGCGCTCGCCGCCGCGGTTCCGCTTCATCGGGTTGAAGCGCAGCTCGAGCGTCGTGATGTACTGCGAGCGGTAGGCGCCGCCGATCGCCGCGTGCACCGAACGCTCGACCGCGATCGGCGAGGACTGGATCAGCTCCGTCCAATGGTAGATCTGGTCGAGGGCATCCAGGTTCGGCACCCCGCGCGGGTCGCTCACCGTGACGAGCCGCTCGAACTCCCAGTAATCCTTGACCGGCAGGGCGATCCCCTGCTCGTGGGCCAGGCTCCAGAGGATCTCCGAGGCGACCGAGCCTCCGAGGTGGGTGTGGAGCTCGGCCAGGCCCTCGTCGAACACGCTCCGAGTGTATTTGTCGCGCTCGGATCCCCCTTTTTTTTGGGCAAAGGCGAGCACAAGCTTTCCGGGGTTCGGCCGATATCTAGGGCATGGAGCACGATCTGACGGATTTCGGCACCGGTCTTCTCGCCTACCTGAGGCGTAGTCCTCACTGGGTGGCCAACCCGCGGGAGCTCATGCGGGTTGCCTTTGCGCCCGCGCCCGAGCAGCCCGCGGCGCGCCGGACGACCTGGGTCGCGCTCGTGCCGCTCGTCGCCGGGCTTCTCGCCGAGCTCGCGAGCTAGCAAACCGCTCGACCCTGCTCGCCGAATCTCGTGACGGAGCCGGCGGGATTGGGGACGACGGTTGCTGCGGCACCCGCCGGCTCCGGCCTCAGGCGGCGCTTTAGCCACGTTCTATGCTGGTCCGCGTGAAGGTCGGGATCGTCGTCCCGTACTCCTGGTCGTTCTGGGGGGCGGTGGTGGAGCACGCCGAGCTCCAGTCGGAGGCCCTCAGAGGGCTCGGCTTCGACGTGCGCACGATCATCGGCAACGACCCGCCCGGCAGCTTCACGCGCGTGCTCCATCCCAGACTTGGGCGGCACGGCAACCCGCCGCCGGACGTGATCCCGGTCGGCCGGTCGGTGATCGTCCCCGCGAACGGCTCGCTGCCGAACCTCGCGCTCAGCCCGCGCACGGTCCCGCGGATGAAGCGCGTGCTCGAGCGCGAGCGGTTCGACGTTCTGCACCTGCACGAGCCGATGACGCCTGCGATCTGCGTCGCCGCGCTCTCGTTCGCGCGGTGCCCGGTCGTCGCCACGTTCCACGCGTCGGGGGAGCTCGGCTGGATGCGCTACGCGCTGTTCTTCTGGGGCGCGCTGATGGACCGGATCGATCACCGGATCGTGGTCTCCGAGCAGGCGCGCGACTCGGCTGCGCGCTGGCTTCCCGGCGCCTACGACGTCATCCCGAACGGCGTGTTGATCCCACCCGAGGCCGACCCCGGCAACCGCGAGCACCGCATAGCGTTCATCGGGCGGCACGAGCCGCGCAAGGGGCTCCAGGTGCTGCTCCGCGCGTGGCCGACGGTGCACGCGGCGACCGGCGCGAGGCTGCGGCTGATCGGCGCCGACCCCCTGGCCGTCGGGCTGCTTCAACGGCGGCTCGGCGTGTCCACGGAGGGCATCGACGTGCTCGGCTTCCTCAGCCAGG
>JACCTU010000125.1 GCA_013812235.1 Actinomycetota bacterium
GGGGCTTGCGGCTCACCCCCGCCCGCCGCCGGGCGCCTACTGCGGAGGCCAGGGGCCGTCGCCGAGGAAGGCGGCGACAATGAGCATTGCGACTACGGGACGCCAGGTCAGGATGCGACGCATGCGAACACCTCCCCTCGTTTGGGTCGTGGCCTTGGACGCGCAACCGATACCGAACCAGGTGTCCTTTTGTTGTCAAGCCTTTGTCGATTGACGCCGTCCGCAAAGACCGTCATGATCCGCCAGTTCAATGAGTAGGCGTGAGCCAGAGCCGATCGGGGTCCGACTCCGGCGCCTCCGCTTCGAGCGCGGACTGTCCCAGCGCGAACTGGCGGGCCCGGGCGTCTCGTACGCCTATATCTCGAGGATCGAGGCCGGCACCCGTCGTCCGTCCGTGAAGGCACTCCGAACCCTGGCCCGCACGCTCGGCGTCTCGCCCGAGTACCTCGAGACGGGCTCGGAGCTGCGCGAGGTCGACGAGCGCGAGCTGCGCCTGGCCGACGCCGAGCTCCAGCTCAGGATCGGGGGCGAACCGGAAGCCGCGAACGAGGCGTTCGCCGCGCTCGCCCGGGAGGCGCACGACGCCGGCGACGCGACGTCCGCAGTCCGCGCCGAGATCGGCCTCGGGCAAGTCGCCGCCGAGCTGAATCGGCCCGCCGAGGCCGCCGAGCAGCTCCAGAGCGCGGTCGACGCAGGCGTTTCGCCGCTCGATCGCCCCGACGCTTTCGCAACGCTGGCCCGTTCCTACTCGCTCGTGGGCGCCCATGAGCGCGCGATCAAGCTGCTCGAGAACTGCCTCGACGAGCTCGACCGCAACGACCCGGGCAACGTCGCCGCCTACGTCCGCTTCGCCGGCTACCTCAGCGCGGCGCTCACGGACCAGGGTGACCTCGGCCGTGCGGAGAGCGTGCTTCGTGAAGCGCTCGGCAAGAGCGAGAACGGCGACGCGTACACGCGCGTCCGCCTCTACTGGGCCGCGGCACGGCTCGCCGAGGTCGACGGTCACCCCGTGCGCGCACTCGATTACGCACGACGCGCGGTGGCCCTGCTCGAGGCGACCGAGGATACGCACCACCTCGCGCGCGCACACCTGCTTTGTGCCTGGATCATGGGGCTCGAAGGCAAGAGCGACGACGCGGTGCCGCACCTCGAGAAGGCCGAGACGTTGCTCGGCGCGTCGCCGGACCCCGTCGACCTCGCACAGCTCCGCGTCGAGCAGGCGAAGGTCGCGGCACACGCCGGCGACGGCGCCACCACGGTTGCGCGCGCGCGCGAAGCGATCGACACTCTCGGCGACACGTACGAAGCCGAGCAGGGCAGCGCCTGGTGGGCCCTCGCCGAAGGCCACGCGCTCCAGGACGGCGTGATCGAGGCGGACAACGCGTTCCGTCGCGCCGCCGACGCATTGGACGCCGGCTCGCGTTTCCGCGAAGCTGCACAGTGTTGCCGCCGCTGGGCCAAGGTCCTCCGCGACGCCGGTCGCGACGCGGAAGCGCTGGACGCCCTGGAGCGGGCGACCGACTACGCAGTCCGCAGCCAGCCGGCCGCACACACGCCCCTCGAGCGTTGAGCGTCACGGCCCGGATCCATCCGGCCGGGCCCTACTCACTCTCGCTGACGGCGCAAGGCGCGACCGACGCGACGCGCGTCTGGCGGGACGGCGCGCTGCGCGCGGTCGTCGGCCACGAGCAAGCGTGCGCCACGCAGCTCCGCGACGGCACCGTCGTCGTCCAGGGCCCGAGCGAGACGAGCATCGAGCGGATGCGCTGGCTCCTCGCCGTCGACGACGACCACTCCGACTTCCTGCGGCGCTTCAAGAACGACAAGCTGCTGCGCGGGCCGATCTCGCACCTCCAGGGCAAGCGGGTGCTGCGAGTCGGCACGGTGGCGCAGTCACTCCTCCGCGCGCTTTGCGGACAGCTGATCGAGGCGTGGCGTGCACGTGCGCTGGAGAAGCGGATCATCCGGTCGATCGGCCAACCGGTGGGGGACCTTCATGCCCCGCCCGACTGCGCGACGCTTGCACGCTGCTCCCCGGCCGAACTGCGCGCGCTCGGGTTGCATGCCCGACGCGGCGCAACGCTCGCGCGCCTCTGCCGCTCGCTCGAGCTGGAGCGGCTCAGGGACCATCCCTCCGAGGTCGTCGCCGAGCGCCTCGGACGCGAGCGCGGGCTCGGCGCGTGGTCGGTCGGCGTCGTCTGCCTCGAGGGGCTCGGGCGGCGTGAGTACGGCCTCGTCGGCGACCTCGGGCTCGTGAAGCTCCAGATCGCGCTCGAGGGCCGCTGGGTCGAGGGTCACGAGACCGCGGCGCTCCTCGAGCCGTACGGCGAGTGGGCCGGGCTCGCGAGCGTCTACCTGATGGCCGGGTTCGCGCGCGGCCTGATCCCACTGCCCGACGGCGCGCGCATTCGCAGACCTCCACATCGCATTTCCTCGCGCGCCGCTTAGACTCGAGAGATGGCACAACGGCTCGCGATCCTCGGCGCCGGGAAGATCGGCGAGTCGCTTCTCGCCGGGCTCCTCTCGTCCGGCTGGAGCAACGTCGTCGTCACCGGACGCCGGCAGGCGCGCGTCGACGAGCTGCACGATCGCTACGGCGTCGAGGCGACGCTTTCGAACGCAGGGGCCGTCGCGGGTGCGGACATCGTCGTGCTCGCCGTCAAGCCCCAGGACTTCCCCGCGCTGCTCGGCGAGATCGCGCCGTCGGTTTCCACGGAGCAGACCGTCCTCTCCGTCGCCGCGGCGATCCCCACCGCGCAGATCGAATCGCGGCTAGCGGACGGTGTGCCGGTCGTGCGCGCGATGCCGAACGCGCCGTCGACCGTGCACGAAGGAATCGCAGGGCTCTGCGCGGGCGCGCACGGGGGCGACGAGCACCTCGACCTCGCGGAGAGCGTGCTGTCGAACCTCGGCCGAGTCGTTCGCTTGCCCGAGTCGGCGATGGACGCGGTGACGGCGGTCTCCGGCTCCGGCCCCGCGTACTTCGCGCTCCTCGCCGAGGCGATGATCGAGGCAGGCATCCTGCTCGGCCTGTCGCGTGAGGTGTCGACCCAGCTGGTCGTGCAGACGATGCTCGGCACGGCGAAGCTGCTGCGCGACGAGCAGATGCACCCGGTCGATCTACGGGAAGCCGTCACCTCGCCCGGCGGCACGACGATCCGCGCGATCCGCGTGCTCGAGCAAAAGGGAGTGCGCGCCGCGTTCCTGGACGCGATCCAGGCGGCGATGGAGCGGTCGCAGGAGCTCGCGGCCGGCGAGCAATAGACCTCCGCGTCGCACCCGACACCGAGACGGCTTCGCGCATGTGCGCAGAGCTGCTCGCGGAGGCGAACGGGCACGTGGTGCTCACCGGCGGCACGACGCCGGTGCGCGCGTACGAGCTTGCCGCCGAGCTGCGGCCCGATTGGAGCTCGACCGAGGTCTGGTGGGGCGACGAACGCTGCGTCCCGCCCGAGCACGAGTGGTCGAACTACGGGATGGCGAACCGAACGCTGCTCGATCACGTCGCCGCCCCGCCCGCGGCAGTGCACCGCGTCCGCGGCGAGCTCGGGGCGGAGCGCGCAGCCGACGAGTACGACAGGGAGCTCGAAGGCGTCATCCTCGACTTCGTGCTGCTCGGGGTCGGCCCCGACGGTCACGTGGCGTCGCTCTACCCCCAGGCGCCCGGGCTCGCCGTGCGGGAGCGCCGCGCGATTCCCGCGGAGGCCAAGCTGGAGCCGCTCGTCGACCGCGTGACGATGACGATCCCGGTGCTCGTGTCGGCGCCGTTCGTCCTCTTCTTCGTCGCCGGCGCCGGGAGGGCCGAAGCCGTGCGGCGCGCCTTCGCGGAGCCGCCTTCCGAGGCAACGCCGGCGAGCCTCGTTCGATCCAAGAACGGCGAAACTGTCGCGATCCTCGATCCTGCGGCCGCCCAGGAGCTTGGGATCTAGACAGCGGTTGGCAATTCCTATATGTACCTGCGCATGGTCGACGCCGATCGGGGACGAGAGCCGCTCGGCATTTTGACGATCCACAAGCCCGAGCAGCTCAAGGCGCTCGGACACCCGCTGCGCCTGCGTGTGCTCGAGCTCCTCGGCGAGAACGACCAGCTGCTGACGAACCGCGAGCTCGCGCAGCGGCTCGAGGTCGACCCGGGGCACCTCCACTTTCACGTCCGGACGTTGCTGAAGGCGGAGCTGATCCAGCGCGTCGAAGGCGGCCACGGCCGCGAAAAGCCCTATCGCGCGGTGGCGAACACGATCCGCGTCGCGCCTGAGCTGTTGACCATGCCGGGCGCGACGAGCGACGTCCACGCGGCGATCCTCGACGAGGTGAACGCGGGCTGGGCGAAGTTCGGCCCGCAGGGGAAGTTCCGCAGCGCGCAGGTGACGGTGCGGATCGCACCGGAGCGCGTGCGCGAGCTCTGGGAGATCCTGTCGGAGCGAGTCGACGAGCTCGAGGATCCCGACCAGGACACGATCGTGATCACGCTCGTCTTCCACCCACACACGGCCAGCTGAAAACGGGGGGGGGGGGGGGGGGGGGGGGGGGGGGGGGGGGGGGGGGGGGGG
>JACCTU010000127.1 GCA_013812235.1 Actinomycetota bacterium
GAGCTCGGGCGAGAGCGGCGTCCCCGCGAGCGAGCCCGCCCGCCAGCGTGCGTGCAGGTCGCGGAGCGCCGACTCGATCGCGTCGACGTCGTCGGGGGCAACGATCACCCCTGCCTCCGCGTCGCGCACGAACGCCGCCGTCGCGCCGTCGGGCGGGACGGCCGCGATGATCGGCCGCTCGGCAGCGAGGTACTCGAACACCTTCGCGGCGATCACACCCGAGCCGCGCCCCGGCACCTCGGGCATCAGGAGCAGGTTCACCTCGGAGTCGCGCTGGAGCTCGAGCGACCGGCGGCGTGGGACGTACGGGTGCAGCTCGAGCCGCTCGCCGAGGCCGAGCCCTTCGGCCCACTCGCGGTCGGCCTCGCGGAAGTCGCCGACGAACCGCACGACCGAGTCTGCGAGATCGGCGCGCGCGAACGCGGTCAGGAACGGACGAGGGTCGCGCTTGCCGAACATCGCGCCGGCGTGTGTGACTCGGAAGCGGCCGTTCGGCCGATACTCGAGGCCCGCGAAGTCGTCGAAGTCGGCGCCGTTCGAGATCACGCTCACCTCACCCTTCGCCCCGAGCGAGCGAAGCTCCTCGGCGATGAAGTCCGAGACGGCGACGGACTCGTCTGCGTAGCGCGCGATCAGCCGCGCGACCGTCTCCTGCGTCCGCTCCTTCGCGCGTGCCGCGAGCCGCTCGACGGGACGGTCGGCGTTCCGCACCATCGAGTCGCGTACGTCGGCGACCCACGTGACGCCTGTGATGCGCTTGACCGCGGCGCCGATCAGGTGCACCGAGTTCGGCGGCGAGGTCGTGACGACGACGTCGATCCCCTCGGAGCGCACGACCCGGACCGCAGCGGGGATCGCGGTCGCGTTCCACGTGACGTTCTCGTCGGGGACGAGCACGCGGCGGTACGTGAGCAACGCCATCTTGGCGGTGCGCTCGAGCGCGCCCGCACCGTGCAGCTCCTCCGCCGGCCTCCGGCCCTTCGGCCCGACGTAGCGCGCGCGGTGCACCCACGCCTGCGTCGGCGAGACCAGTTCGTCGTCGCGGTGGATCCACTTCGGGTCGTCCGGCGCCAGCACGTGCGTCTCGATCCCGAGCGCCGGCAGGTGCGTCGCGAACTTCAGCGGCCGCTGCACGCCCGCGCCGCCCGCGGGCGGCCAGTACATCGTGACGAGGAGAACCTTCATGACCGAACTCTCGTCAAGCTGGAGCCTGACAATAACGTGGCTACCGTCAAGGCATAGCTTGACATACCCTCGCGTATCGGTAAACTAGAAATTGTCATTCCTCCGGAATTGACAAGTTCAGCCTTGACGGAACGGGGGGTTGAGAATGCCATCGTCGGAGCTCGCACGCAAAACACTAGATCGGCGCCTCGCCGCACTCCGCCAGCTCGAAGTGCCTCTCCCCCCGCGCGGGTGGGTCCGCGCGCTCCGAGAGGCGCTCGGGATGTCGGCGGCGGACCTGGCGCGGCGCATGGGGCTCACCCGGCAGGCGGTGTCGCAGCTCGAGCGGTCCGAGGCCGAAGGGTCGATCCGACTCGACACGCTTCGTCGTGCCGCCGAGGCGCTCGACAGTGTGCTCGTGTACGCGTTGGTGCCGAAGGAAGCGCTGGACGACGTCGTCAGAGCGCGCGCACGAGCCGTGGCGGAGCGAACGATCCAGGGCGTCGAACACACGATGGCTCTCGAGGCGCAGTCCGGAGGTTCCGGAGATCGCGAGAGACTCGTCGAAGAGCTGGCCGAGCGGCTCGCCGAATCCGGGCGTCTCTGGTCCGACTGAGATGCACCTCGGCGGCGACGCGGCGGGGCAGACGCCTCTCGAGCCGGACGAGGCCGAGCAGCTCATCCCCTCGTGGATCAGCACGCGAGGCGATCTCGACAGTGCCGAGCAAGAGAACATCGCACAAGCTGCCGAGTGGACATTGCGTGCGGAGCTGTCAACGTCAGAGATCCTCGTCGAGGGCTTCCTTCATCAGCTTCATCGCCGGATGTTCGGTGAGGTCTGGCGCTGGGCCGGCTCGTACAGAACCTCGGCCCGAAACATCGGTGTAGAAGCATGGTTGATCGCCGACGAGGTGGGAGTGCTCCTTGCAGACGTACGGTATTGGGTCGAACACGAGACGTATCCGAACGACGAGCTCGCGGTCCGCTTTCACCACCGACTCGTTGCCATTCACGCGTTCCCGAACGGGAACGGCCGTCATGCCCGGCTCGCCGCGGACCTCTTGATTCAAAGCTTCGGTGCCCCCGCATTCAGCTGGGGAATCGACCGCGATGAGGACCCGGAACGGCTTCGAAACGAGTACATCGCCGCGATCTTCTCTGCAGACGCGGGCGAGATAGAGCCGCTCCTCGAGTTCGCTCGTTCCTGAGCACGCCGGTCAGCGACGCAGCGCGCGCACCGCGTGCACGACCGCGGGCTTGGGGTCACGCCACGACCAGGTCGCCTCGACGAACGGCGGCCGCGGCACGACGGGGCGCTCGCCGGGCATCAGCAAGATCGCCCACTTGCGGCGTCCGCCGTTCATCCGGACCGCCTCGACCGGCTCGCCCGTCAGGTCGCGGTAGGCGATCAGCGGCAGGTCGACGCCGCTCGCGCGCGCGAGCGAGTGCCACTGCCAGAGACGCGGGTTCACCTCCATCAGCTTGAACGTCCCGTCGCGTGGGTCGCGCTTGAACTCGACCTGCGAGAGCCCGTTGCAGCCGAGTGCGCGCAGCAGATGCAGACCGGCGTCGACCACCTCGTCGACCCACACCGCCTCGGCGAGCCGCGCGGTGCCAATCCCCGGTGGAGTCTGGATCAGCTTGCGACCGCAGAAGAGGCCGAGCGGCTCCAGCGACTCGCTCAGGTACGCGCCGAGGGTGTAGAGCTCGTCGTCCCCGCCCGGGATCAGGTCCTGCACCATCGGCTCCCACGGCTCCGTCTGGCGGTACGCCTCCTCGACCTCGGCCGCGGTCTGGCAGATCACGGCCTGCTTGCCGTAGCGCTGGCGGAAGCCGACCGGCTCGGAGGGCTTCAGGAGGACGGGGTAGCCGATCTCTTCGGCCGCTGCGACGGCTTCGGCCGCGCTCTCCGGGTAGCGGGTGTCAGGCGTGTGGAGGGCGGCGTCGAGTTGCACGCGCTTCTTCTGGAGGCGCTCGAGGTCGCGTGGGAACGGGCAGAGGAGCTCGAGCGAGTCGCGGTGGCGGGCGATCGCGCGCAGGCCCTCGTCGTGGGTCGCGAAGACCACGCCGGGCCCGAGGCCGCGAAGTACCTCGACGAACCCCTCCTCGTCCGCCAGCGGGCTCGGGGCGACGACCTTCGTCGCATACCGCGAGCTGAACCCGAGCGCGCTCGGCTTGTGATCGACCGCGAAGACGCGGACGCCGGCCCGTCGAAGCGACCGGATCGCGGAGAGGCCGTTGACGAAGCCCACGTCGACGACGATCGCCGGTGGCCGCACGTTCAAGAGCATAGAGGCGGCCCGCCGATACCTCTCCTGTGGGCGTTTTCGCCTCTCCCCTCCACGAGCGCCGGCGGCCGGGACGCCCCTGGTCCGACCGGCCGCGCGGGCTTCGCGTCGCCGTCTTCACGATGTCCTTCCCTCGGGCGGCCACGACCCCTCCGGTCGCTTCGTGGCCGACGCGGTCGAGCGCCTCCAGGCGCAGGGTGTTGCCGTGCAGGTCGTCCACCCGGGTCGTCGCGAAGCTGCAGCGGCGCCCCTGGCTCGCCCCGCTCTTCCTCGCGCGCCCGGTGCTCGCCCTGCGCCGGGCCGACTGCGAGCTCGTCCACGCGCACTGGCTCCTCCCCGGCTTCGTCGCCGCGCTGGCCGGCAAGCCCTTCGTTCTGACCCTCCACGGCTCCGGCTCCGCCGGCCGGTTCAGCAATCTCGAGCTCGCCGAGCGGAGCCCGCGGCTCGTGATCGCCGTCTCCGAGCCCCTGGCGGCGGCCGCCCGCCGCTGTGGCGCCCGCGAGGTTCGGTTGATCCCCAACGGGATCGCGTTGCCCGCCCAGACGTCCGGAGAGGTCGAACCGGCGAGATCCTGTTCACGGGCCGCCTGAGCCCGGAGAAGGCGTCCAGGAGCTTGTGGAGGCCTGCCGGGGGCTGAACCCTCGTCGTCGCCGGGGACGGGCCGCTGCGAGACCTGGTGCCGAAGCGCTGGGCTTCCTGTCCACGGCCGAGCTGGCCCACCGCTACCGCCGCGCGGCGGTCGTCGCCTGGCCGGCGGTCACGCGGGCGACGGTCGATGCTTATCGTGCTGCTCTCGGAGTCGCGGCAGCCGAGCCCGCTCCGCTCGAGGCGGCGGCATGATCGCGCGCCGCAAGGCGCCGTCCAGCTACGACGAGCGGTTCATGGACACGATGGCGTCCGAGTACCTCGAGCGGACGCCCTGGACCGAGCGCTTCCCCGAGTGCAGGTTCGAGGTCGCCGACGCGACGGCGCTTCCCTTCGCCGACGCGAGCTTCGAGAAGGCCGTCGCGGCCGACTTCGTCGAGCACATCCGCGACGACGTCTTCCTCGCGATGTGCTCGGAGCTGCGCCGCGTGCTGGTTCCCGGCGGAACGTTCGCGGTGTACGCGCCGAACCCGCGCCACCTGATCGAGCGGATGAAGGAGCGGGACTTCGTGCTCCCGCAGAAACCGACGCACATCGGCCTGCGCGACGTCGATCACATGACGCGCGTGCTCGAGCAGGGCGGCTTTCGCGTCCTGCGCAGCGAGTGGCGGCCGAGCTTCTTCCGCGGCCTCCGCGCGGTCGAGAAGGTCGCGGGCCCGCGGCTCGAACCCTGTTTCGCTACCGCCTCTGCGTGCTCGCGCAGAGCGTGTAGCGACCGCCCGACAGGAACTTGGGCGCGCACGTCGTCCTGACGCGCTTGCCGTCGAGCACGACCCAGTCGTAGCGGTCCGGAAAGCTCCCGGTCTGCACGTACTCACTCCACGCCTCAACGCGCTCGTACGGACGGTTCGCCTTCGTATCTCCGACGTGCGTCGGCGCCGACACCGCGACGTAGACCGGCGCGGACGCGGCGATCCAGTACGACGTCTCGGGATCGGAGAGCACGACGTCGCCGGGCTTCACGAGAAGGTCGAGTGCGACACGGAGCTCGGGCGTGAGCTCCTGGTGCGGCTGCGGACGCTCCCAGCCCGAGGTGACGGCCATCGGGACGACGAAGAGCACGCACGCCGCCGCCGGCAGCCAATCCGCTCGCGCGAACGTCGGAAGCCTCGAGCGCAGCAGGAGGCCGAGCACGATCGCGCCGAGCGAGCCGCCGAGGGCGATCCAGACAGGCAGCGTCGGGCCGCCCTTCTCGAGGCGGTAGCCGAAGTCGCCGGGCCAGGCCCACTCGAGCGCGACGCCCGCCGCGAGCGCGAGCGGAACCACTGCCCAGGAGAGCACGCGCGCGAGCACGGCGGCTCCGCCCGCCAGCGCGAACGCCAGCGGCAGGAAGCCGGCGAGGCGCCGCGCCTGCGAGAGCGACACCACGTCGACCAAGCGCGGGAACAGCACATCGGAGAGCAGCACCGCGAGCACGACGAGCGTGCCGCCGAGGACGAACGCGGCCCAGCGCCGACGCACAGCGAAGAGCGCGAGCGGCACGAGGCAGAGCGCGGCGAGCGGCACAGGCCCCGCGCGCGTGAGCACCTCGGGGTTCAGGTGGAAGCTGCTCTCCGACTCGACGATGAACTGCCCCGGGTAGCGCTCGAATCCGTGCCGCTTCGACTGCACCTGCCCCCCGGACGGCGTGAACGACGCGGTGTCCTGCACGACGGGCAAGAGCCACACGAGGAACACCGCCGCGCCGACGGCGAACGCCGCGCCCGCGAGCAGGAGCGTTCGGAGCTCCGCCGGCTCGATCACCGCGCGCACGACCGCGAAGCCGACCAGCACCAGCAACAGGAAGAGCGCGTACGTGGGGTGCACGACCGCGAGCACGAGCCCCGCGCCGGCAACCAGCGCCAGTCGCGCGCGCGTCGGCTCGTGCAGGTACGTGAGGACGAGCGCGAGCGCAGCGGGCACGAGCAGCATGCGTCCACCGGCCGTCGCGGGCAGCGCGAGCAGCCGGAGTGCGCCGCCGGAGCCCGACGCGAGCGCCGTGACGCCCACCGTCCCCGCCAGGGTCGCGACGCCGAGCCAGCGAGAGCGGAAGACCGCAGCCCCTGCCTCGTAGACGACGAGGAACGAGAGTGGCGCGAGCACGGCCGCCTCGTGCACGACGACGTCTGCCGGGTCGACGCCGGCGAGCTTCGCGACGAGCGCGAGGAACGCGTGCCAGAGCGGGAACGCGTAGCCCGGGTGCAGACCACCATCCACGAACTCGCCGACGGCCTCCAGCGAGAGCTCGTCGAACGCCACGAGCTTCCGCACGCGCGCGAGGTGGAAGAGCGCGTCGCCCGAGGGGTCCGGCAGGACGAGCCAGAGGAGCAGGCCGAAGAGGACTCCCGTGCCGAGCACGGCGAGCCACATGGGATCGCGGACTCGTGGCAACCCGCGCCTGAACCCGACTGGGATCGCGGCAAGTCCAGCCGCAAGCAGCAGCCAGAGGGCGAGCGTCAGCGACGAGCCCGTCGCGACCACGACGAGCATCGCGCCGAAGATCAGCGCGAGGCTCGTCACGAGCGCGCCCGAAGCGGACCGGGCGAGCAGCGCGCCCGGCGCGAGGAGCAGGAGCGTCGCCCCCGCGAGCCTCAGGTAGAGCTCGATCACGGCCGCAGCAGGCCGCGTGCCGCCTGTCGGTAGCTCCGCCCGCGCTTGCCGCGGAAGAGAAACCCGCGAAACGCGAGCGCCACGACGAGCAGCACGCGCGTGAGCGCGGCCGGACCGGCACCCTCGTGCTTGCGCACGAAGCGCACATGGCTTTGCACCTGCGTCGTGAACATCCGTCCCCAGTCGCGCTTCGTTGCGTCGCCTCCGACGTGCACGACCTCTGCGCCCGGGAAGAAGACGACCTGCCAGCCCGCCTCGCGCATGCGGTACTGCCAGTCCGACTCCTCGTTGAACATGAAGAACGACTCGTCGACCCCGCCGACCTGCTCGACCGCGCGCCGCCGCACGAGCATAGCGGCGCCGCTCAGCCACTCGGCCTCGCGCTCGGTCGCGTGGTCCCAGTTCGCGGCGTAGAAGGCGTTGAAGAGCCGCGAGCGTGGCGCGAGCTTGCGCAGGAAGAAGAACTCGGTCGCGAGGCGCCACGGCGTCGGGAAGCCGCGCGCCGAGCGCTGCAGCGTCCCGTCGGTGTTCAGCAGCCTCGGCCCGACGAGCGCGGCCCCCGGCTGCTCGTTCGCGAACTCGACGAGCCGCGCGAGTCCGTCGCCGAGAACCCAGGCGTCGGCGTTCAGCAGGAACACCCAGGGCTCCGTCGACTCGGTCACGCCGCGATTCCACCCCGCGCCGACGCCGTCGTTCGCCTGCTCCACGACGCGCACGTTCTCGAAGCGCCGCGCCACCTCGAGCGTCGCGTCCGTCGAGCCGTGGTCGACGACGACCGTCGGATACGCGCGCACGCTCTCGAGGCACCGCTCGAGCCACGGCATCGCGTTGTACGTCACGACGACGACGGCGACCTCACCCACGGCGCAGGTTCTCCCAGCCGAGGATCACGAGACCCGGAAGCGAGAGCAAAATTGTGACGAGAAAGAACAGGAACCCGGCCGCGAACGCCTGGTCGGACGGCACGCCGAGGTTGCCGAGGAAGCTGATGAAGAAGGCCTCGCGCACCGCGAACCCGTTCAGCGTGAACGGCACGAGCAGCACGAGGAAGAAGAGCGGGCCCATCACGTAGAAGACGCGGACGGAGAGATCGATCCCCACTGCCTCCGCAGCCGCCCAGATCGCGAGCACGCGGACCGCCTGAACTGCCAGCGTCAGCGCGAAGACCCCGACAAGTAGGCGCGGTGTCGCCCGGTACGAGTGGATCGCCTCGTAGACGGCGCGGACCGGACGGTCGAGTCGCAGCGGCCGGAGGAGCGGCGCGAGCCGCGCGAGCAGCGGCCGCAGCGAGCGCGAGAAGAGCACCACCGCGAGCACGATCGTCGCGACCACGAACGCCGCCTCGACCCAGAGGTACGCGCCGACGTCGTAGCGGCCGAGCGCGAGCGCCAGCCCGACCGCCCCGAGCGCGAGGGTCGCAGCACCGCCGAGAGCACGCTCGAGCAGAACCGAGCCGGCGACCGGGCCGCCGCGGCCCGGGTGCCGCCGTGAGGTCTCGAAGATCCGCATCGCGTCACCGCCGATCGACGTCGGAAGGATCTGCCCCGCCGCGTACGAGACGAGATACGCGCGGACGAGCCACGGCAGCCGGTCGTGGATCCCGTGCGCCCCGAGCAGCCACCGCCAACGCCAGGCCATCGGCAGAACGGTGACGAGCATGATCCCGGCGGACAGGAAGAACCAGCGGAGGTCCGCGTCAGCGATCGTCGAGAGCGCCTCGCCGACGTCGACCTTCCAGAGAATGTACGCGACGGCGAGACCGGTGACGAGGAGCGTCCCGAGGACGCGCGCGGCTCTCGTCATGTCTGAACCTGTCCCGGAGCGAGGCGCTGTGCCGCCGGGCCGCGCTGGACGGCGCGATGCGGCGTCCTCAGTCGCGTCCGTATCACAGGGATACGAACGCTCCCTGCGTCCTTGCCTCGCACCACCCATCGCACCCCGGGCAACGAGGCATCGCACCGGAACAGGTTCAAGCGAAGCGCTCGTGCACGCGCCGCAGCGCCGCGATCGCGTCCTCGACGTCCGCGTCGGAGTGCGCCGGCGAGAGCGGCAGCGACAGCACCTCCGAGCCGGCGCGCTCCGCGACCGGGAGCGACACCGCCGGCCACTGCTCTCGGTACCACGTCAGCCGATGCACGGGGAGGAAGTGGATCGACGTGCCGATGTTCTCGTCCGTCAGCGCGCGCTGGTACTCGTCACGCGTCGCGCCCGCACCGTCCGGATCGACACGCACGACGTAGAGGTGCAGCGCGTGCACGTCGCGCGGGTCGCGCGCGAGCGGAGTAATGCCTTCGAGCTCAGCGACTGCTGCGTCGTAGAGCGCGACGTGGCGCTCCCGGATCGAGCGGTGCAC
>JACCTU010000131.1 GCA_013812235.1 Actinomycetota bacterium
GCGGCGTTCGCAGCCCGGACGGAGACCTCGCTCGCGTAGTACTTCGCGACCGACGACTCGAGCGTGTGGCGGTCACCAGCGTCCGCGAGCGCCCCGGCGCGCCAGGTGAGGAGGCGTGCAGCCTCGAGCTCGACCCCGATGTCCGCGATCAGCTCCTGCACCAGCTGGAACCGCGCGATCGGCTGCCCGAACTGCGTTCGCTGCTTCGCGTACGCGACGGAAGCGTCGAGGCAGCCCCGCGTGATCCCGACGCACCCCGCGGCGAGGGAGATCCGGCCGTTGTCGAGCGCCGACATCGCGACCTTGAACCCTTCGCCCTCCGCGCCCAGGCGGGCGGAGTCGGGCACGCGGACGCGCTCGAGGAAGAGCTCGCCCGTGTCCTGCGCGCGCAGGCCGAGCTTGCCCTTGATCGGGTGGGCCTCGAAGCCCTCCGAGTCGGTCGGGACGAGGAAGCACGTGAGCCCGCGCGCGCCCTCGCCGCCCGTGCGCGCGAACACAAGCGCGACCTTCGCCCACGTGCCGAGCGTGATGAAGATCTTCGAGCCGCTGATCAGCCAGTCGCCGCCGTCGCGCTCCGCCCGCGTCATGAGCGAGGCAGGGTCGGAGCCCGAGCCGGGTTCGGTGAGCGCGTAGCAGCCGAGCGCCTCGCCCGAGCCGAGCTTCGGGATCCACTCCTCGCGCTGCTCTTCCGTGCCCCAGCGCTTGATCGTCTTGCCGACGAGCCCGACGTTGACGGAGACGACGCCGCGGACGGACGAGTCGGCGACACCGAGCTCCTCCATCACGAGGCAGTACGAAAGCGTGTCGAGCTCCCAGCCGGAGAGGAAGCCGATCTCGGCGAGCTTGCCGACGAGCTCTCGGTCGAGCTCCTCCTCCCGATCCCACTCACGCGCGTGCGGAGTGATCTCACGGTCGCAGAACGCGCGCGCGGTCTCGCGGACGAGCTCTTGCTCCGGGGTGAGCGTGAAGTCCATGGAAGAGCGGGGGCCGGCGTGTGCGCCGGCCCCCGTTTTGCTCGGTCTAGCGGCCCTTGATCAGCGGGCCGAACTCCGACCAGGTGCCGTTGTTGTAACGGATGAGCTTCATCTGCGAGATCGGGAAGCGATCCTGCGGGCCGGTCTTCACCTTGACGCCCTGGAGCAGGAAGGGGTTCACCCAGTTCATCTTCGCCGTCGCAGCGATCAGCGACGCCCGAGTCGGGTTCTTGCCCGCCAGGTAGAGCAGGCGAATGACGTCGGACGCCTTTGCGACACCGTAGTAGTGGAACGTGTTGTTCGCGTCGGCGCCTCCTCCGAAGCGCGCGATGATGCTGCGGTAGCGCTTCACCGCGGCGTCTTTGGCGTATTTCGGATTCGTCGGGTTCTTCGTGTACGCCGAGCTGACCGAGCCGTTCACGAAGTCGGCGCCGGCACTTCGGGCGGCGGCTTGCATGACGGAGTCGGTGTTCGCCACGGAGTTGATCACGATCTGGTTCGGCCTCCACGCGAGCGCCTTCGCTGTCGCGATCGCACGAACCGTCGGGGTCGGTGTCGTGAGCAGCACCCAGGTGTCCGCGCCCGACGCCTTCTGACGCGCGATCTGGGAGGCGTAGCTCGTGTCGGTGATCTCGTAGCCGAGCTCCGAGGCGATGAGCGTCCTCTTTGCCGCGAGCCCGATCTTCAGGCCCTTGAGGTAGTCCTTCCCGTAGTCGTCGTTCTGGAAGAACACGGCAATCTTCGCGTTCGGGGCGTTCCGGGCGATCCAGCGCCCATACGCGATCCCCTCGGCGATGTAGTCGGGCTGCCACCCGCTCGTCCACGGGAACTGCTTGTACTGCAGGCCCCAGTAGCTCGCCCCGGTCGAGACGAGGATGTGCGGGATCTTTCGGCTGTTCAGAAGCGGCCGGATCGGGATGTTCGGCTCGGTCCCGAGCGTGCCGACGATCGCGAACACCTTGTCCTGCAGGATCAGCTGGTTCGTCAGCTGCACGGTGTTCGCGGGGTTGTAGCCGTCGTCGTAGTACTTCCAGACGATCTTGCGGCCGTAGACGCCGAGCTT
>JACCTU010000133.1 GCA_013812235.1 Actinomycetota bacterium
CGCAGGAAGCGGAAGTGGAGGTGCGCCTGGTCGGCCGCGTAGAGCTTCTCCCCGTGCTTGATCCTCCGCGCGAGCACGAACGTCGTATCCAAGATCGGGATCGCGAGCATGACGAGCGGGAAGAACAGCACGACGGTCGACGCCGTTTTCAGCAATCCTTGGATCGCGATCGTCGCGAGCGCATAACCGAGCAGCAGCGCCCCCGAGTCGCCCATGAAGATCCGGGCGGGGAAGAAGTTGTGGCGCAGGAAGCCGAAGCATGCGCCGGCGACGATCGCCGAGAAGACGGCGGCGGTCGGCTTGCCGAGCGAGAGCGCGATCACCGCGAACGTGAAGCCGGCGATCCCGCAGACGCCCGCCGCCAGGCCGTCCATCCCGTCGAGGAAGTTAACCATGTTCATCAGCGCGACGACCCAGACGATCGTGGCGCCGACACCGAGCCACGTCGGCAGCTCCAGGTACGGATCGGTCAAGAGCGGGAACGTGAAGCGGTCGATGTAGATCCCGAACGCCGTCGGCACCGCGGCGGCGGCCACCTGACCCGCGAGCTTTTGCCACCACGCCAACCCGCGGAAGTCGTCGATCGCTCCAACGGTCGTCGCGATCGCTGCGCCGAGCAGCAGGCCGCGCGCCTCGCGGTTGATCTCGAGGAACGCGAGCGCGGGCACGAGGATCCCGAGGAAGAGCGCGAGCCCGCCCAGCCGCGGCACGGGCAACTCGTTCAGCCGGCGAGGCTCGGGGGCGTCGACCGCGCCGATTCGCCGAGCCATCTGCCCGATCGCCGGCGTGAGCAGCAACACGATCCCGAGCGCGAGCGCGAAGCCCCAGACGACCTCGGGCGTGTCCCTCAGTTCGTCGAGCATCTACTTCGTGCCGTAGAGTCGGTCGCCCGCATCGCCGAGACCCGGGACGATGAAGCCCCGCTCGTTCAGCTCACGGTCGATCGCCGCGCACACGATGTGCACGTCGGGGTGGTCGCGGTGCACGCGGTCGATTCCCTCCTGAACTGCGACGAGCGAGACGAGCGTCACGGTGCGGGCTCCCGCCTGCTTGACCGTCTCGATCGCCGCAGCGCTCGAGTTCCCCGTCGCGAGCATCGGGTCCAGCACGATCGCATCGCGGTCGGTCATGTCTGCGGGTAGCTTCACGAAGTACTGCACCGGCTGGAGGGTCGCCTCGTCGCGATACATGCCGATGAACCCGACACGTGCGCTCGAGATGAGCGAGAGCACGCCGTCGAGCATCCCGACGCCCGCGCGGAGTACCGGGCAGACGGCGACCTTTTTGCCGGCGATTCGGGGAAACGGCGCGGTTTCCAGGGGCGTCTCGATCACGACGTCCTCCGTCGGGAACTCTTTCGTCGCCTCGTAGGTCAGGAGCAGCGTGACCTCTTCGACGAGCTTCCGGAAGTGGACGGTTGGTGTGTGTTTGTCGCGCAGGTACGACAGCTTGTGCTGCACGAGCGGGTGCGTCACGTGCGTGACGCGGCCGGTTGCCGTTGCGCTCACGCCGCGTACGTCGTGTAGCCGCGGAACCCCGGATAGAGCGGCCGTTTTGCGCAGAGCGCGTCGATGCGCGCGTTCAGCCCCGGGAGCTCGGGAGCGTCCGCGAGCGCCTCGACCATCACCGTGCCGACCTCGCGGAAGTCGTCCTCGTCGAAGCCGCGCATCGTCGCCGCCGGCGTGCCGACGCGCACACCGGAGCCGATCGTGGGTGGGCGCTCGTCGAACGGCACCGTGTTGCGGTTGACGGTCAGCTTCACCTCGTGCAGCCGCTCCTCCGCGTCCTTGCCCGTCCACTCCGAGTTTCGCAGGTCGATCTGCAGGAGGTGCGTGTCGGTGCCCCCGGTGAGCAGGTCGAGCCCGCCCTGCATCAGCGTTTCGCCGAGGGCGTCGGCGTTCGCGCGTACCTGCGACTGGTAGTCGCGGAAGGCGTCGGTCATCGCGATCTTGAAGCACGCAGCCTTCGCCGCGATCGTGTGCTCGAGCGGACCGCCCTGCATCCCCGGGAAGATCGCGCGGTCGACGTCCTTCGCGAACTCCTCCTTGCAGAGGATGAACCCTGCGCGCGGGCCCGCGAGCGTCTTGTGCGTCGTCGAGGTGACGAAGTCGCAGTGCGGCATCGGGTTCGGGTGCAGACCGGCCGCGACGAGGCCCGCAAAGTGCGCCATGTCGCACATCAGCAGCGCATCGACCTCGTCGGCGATCTCGCGGAAGCGGTCCGCCTCGATCGCGCGGGGATACGCGGAGCCTCCGCAGATGATCAGCTTCGGCCGGTGCTCCTTCGCGAGCGCGAGCACCTCGTCGTAGTCGACGAGCGACGTCTCACGATCGACCCCGTAGCCGACGATCGTGTAGAGCCGCCCCGAGAAGTTGACCTTGAGCCCGTGCGAGAGGTGCCCGCCGGAATCCAGCTTCATCGACAGGATCGTGTCGCCCGGCTGGAGCGCGGCGAAGTACACCCCCATGTTCGCCTGCGCGCCCGCGTGCGGCTGCACGTTCGCGTGCTCGGCGCCGAAAAGCGACTTCGCGCGCTCGATCGCGATCGACTCGATCTCGTCGACGACCTCGCAGCCGCCGTAGTAGCGCTTGCCCGGGTACCCCTCGGCGTACTTGTTCGTCGGCACGGACCCGACCGCCTCGAAGACGCTCGGCCAGGTGAAGTTCTCCGAAGCGATCAGCTCGATCTGACCGCGCTGCCGCTCGAGCTCGGCGGTCAGCAGCTCCGCGATCTCGGGATCGACCTCTGAAAGGCCTGCAGAGCGGAGGTGCTGGAGGGTCTCCTGCGCGACGGCCATGTAGCTCTCCTTCCGGGAGGTCCCCAGGAATGCTACTCGCGCCTCAGGCCAGCACTGCCAGGGCGCGCTCGACGTCGCCGGCGCCCTCGCGGAGGACGACGGGGCGCTCGCCGGTGAAGTCGATCACGGTCGAGGGAACACCGGGGAGCTCCCCCGCGTCGACGACTTCGGCGACCCCGTTCAGGATCTCCTGCGGAATCTCCGCGACCGTCTTCGGGTCGGGGCCACCGTGGACGTTCGCGCTCGTCGCCGCCACCGCGCCGACGCGGTCGAGCACCTGCTTGCCGTAGCCGTCGAGGACCGGGACGCGCACCCCGATCGTGTCCGGTCGGGTCCCCGTCAGCCACCGGTAGCGGTGCGCCGGGTTCGGGAAGACCAAAGTGTAGGGGCCTGGGAGCAGTTCGCGCGCGATCGTCCCGGAACGGCCGCGAAGCTCCGAGACACACTCGAACAGCATCTCGAGGTCGGCCGCGACGAGCGCGATCGCCTGTTGGTTCTCGCGGCCCTTCAGCTCGAACACCCTTCGCGCGGGCTCCTCCCTGTACGGCGACACGCAGAGCCCGTACACGGTGTCGGTCGGCAGGACGACGACCTGTCCGGCGTTCAGCGCGTCGACGGCGGTTTCGATCACGGCCGCTTTCCCTCGACGATCCGATCCCGACCGGCAAGGTCCTCCGTGACGACGACGTCCTCGTAGCCGAGGCGCTCGAGCAGTCTGGCCGCCGCGCCCGCGCGTGTGTCCGCGACCTCGAGCACGAGATGCCCGCCCGGCACGAGGGCGTCGAACGCGTGCTCGACGATCTGCGCGGTGTGCTCGCCGCCGATCGTCGCGAGTCGCGGCTCCCAGTCGCGGACCTCGGGTTCGAGGGTGCCGATCTCGTCCTGCGCGATGTACGGCGGGTTCGACACGACGAGATCGTATTCGCGGTCACCCAGACCGCCGACCAGGTCGCCCTCGACGAGCTCAATTTCGAGCCCCGTCTGCTCGGCGTTCTCGCGGGCAAGCGCGAGGGCTTGCGGCGACACGTCGAGCGCGCGCACCTTCGCCCCCGGATGCTCGTCCACGATCGCGAGTGCGATCGCGCCCGTCCCCGTCCCGACGTCGAGCACTCGCGGCATCCCACCGTTGAGGAGCGCGAGGCAGCGCTCGACGACCATCTCGGTCTCGGGTCGCGGCACGAGCGCACGGCGGTCGGTTTTCAGCGTCAGCCGCCGAAATCCCCACTCGCCGAGCACGTAGGCGAGCGGCTCTCGCTCGCCCCGCCTGCGAACGAGTTCGCGGTAGGCGTCGCGCTCGGCGTCGTCGAGCGGCCGGTCGTGGTGCATGTACAACTCGACGCGCGAGAGGCCGACCGCCTTCCCGAGCAGGTGCTCGGCGTCCAGCCGGGGGCTCTCGACTCCCTTGCCGGCGAGGAACTCCGTCGCCCGGCGCAGCACCTCGCCGACGGTCACGCCGGCGTGGCTTCGAGCGCGCGGCGCCGCTCTTCCGCGGCGAGCGCCTCGGTGAAGTCGTCGAGCTCGCCTTCGAGGACGCGGTCGAGCTTGTGCTGCGTCAGGTGGATGCGGTGGTCGGTCACGCGGTTCTCCGCGAAGTTGTACGTGCGGATCTTCTCGGCGCGCTCACCCGTCCCGATCTGCGAGCGGCGCGTCGCGGCGAGCGCGGCCTGCTGCTTCTCGCGCTCGAGCTCGTAGAGTCGCGCACGGAGCACGCGCATCGCTTTCGCCTTGTTCTGAAGCTGCGACTTCTCGTCCTGCATCGAGACGACCGTGCCGGTCGGTGCGTGCGTGATGCGCACGGCCGAGTCGGTTGTGTTCACGCTCTGGCCGCCCGGTCCCGTCGAACGGTAGACGTCGATCTTCAGATCGTTCTGGTCGATGTCGATCTCCACCTCTTCGGCCTCGGGCATCACGGCGACGGTCGCGGTCGACGTGTGGATGCGTCCTTGCGACTCGGTCTCGGGGACACGCTGCACTCGGTGCGTGCCCCCCTCCCACTTGAATACGGAGTACGCACCGTCGCCATTGACAGCGATCGTCATCTCCTTGATGCCACCGAACTCGTTCGGCGAGCCACCGAGCGTCTCGGTCTTCCAGCCGCGCCGCTCTGCGTAGCGAGTCAACATCCGAACCACCTCGGCGGCCCAGAGCGCGGCCTCGTCGCCGCCCACGCCCTGGCGCACCTCGAGGATCACGTCCTTGCTGTCCGCCGGGTCGGTCTCGACGAGCGCGAGCTTCAGCTCCTCCTCGAGAGCGACGAGCCGCGCCTCGAGGTCGGGAACGAGCTCGCGCAGGTCGCCATCGTCGCGGGCGGCCTCGAGATCGGCGGTCACGCCGCGCCACTCCTGCGTGAGCTTGTACGGGCCCTCGAGCTCTTTCAGCCGGCGGCCCGTGTCGGCCGCCTCGCGGTGGTCGTTGTAGACGCCAGGGTCGGACATCCGCTCCTGCGTCTCGCGGTACTTGCGCTCGAGCTCGTCGATCAGCGCGTCGATCGGCATCGCCGTCAGGCCATGACTTCGACGCGCCGCGCCTCGGTGGGGCGCTCCTGCCCCTCGAGCCGGAGCACCTCGCGCAGCGCGCGAATCGAAACCTCGAGCTGGTCGAGCGAGGGCTCGCGCGTCGTCAGCCGCTGGAGCCAGAGACCGGGCGCGAGCATCGCCATCAGCAGTCGGTTGTCGGTGTGCTTGCCCGCGAAGCGGATCACCTCGTAGGCGAGGCCCGCGATCACCGGCAGCAGCAGGATGCGGCTCGCGATCAGCCACGGCCACGAGGGCTGGCCGATGAACGCGAAGACGAAGATCGCGATCACCATCACCCAGAGCAGGAACGCCGTGCCGCAGCGCGGGTGGATCAGCGAGAAGCGCTGCACGTTCTCCGGTGTCAGCTCCGCGCCTGCCTCGAGCGCGTTGATCGCCTTGTGCTCGGCGCCGTGGTACTGGAAGACGCGCCGCAGGTCGGGAAGGAGTGAGATGACGAGGATGTAGAGGATGAAGATGGTCACGCGGATCACCCCTTCGACGATCACGAACAGCCCGTCGGTGTCGATCGGGAGCCAGTTCGTGATCAGCGCGGGCGTCACCTTGAAGAGCGCGATCGCGAACCCGATCGCGATCGCGAAGGCGAAGAAGATCGCTCCGCGCGAGAGCTCGGTCTCGACCTCTTCCTTGTCGTCCGCGTCCGCGTCCTGCGCCGCGTAGTTCGCGGAGATCGCGAGTGCGCGGAAGCCGATCGCGAGCGACTCGCCGAGCGCGACGATCCCTCGGATCACCGGGAGCCGGAAGACCCGATGGCGCGCCATCGGCGAGGAGATCGACGTCGTGTGCTCGGCGATCTCGCCGTTCGGCTTCCTCACCGCGAGCGCCCAATGCGCGGGGCTGCGCATCATCACGCCTTCGAGGACCGCCTGGCCTCCGATCGTCTGCATCGAAATGAGGGAGCTAGCCCTTGCGGGGCGCGCCGCCGGCGCGTTCGAGCCGACGCTGGAAGCGCTCGACACGGCCGCCGGTGTCCATCAGCTTCTGCTTGCCCGTATAGAACGGGTGGCAGTTCGAGCAGATCTCGACGTGCAGCTCGGGCTTCGTGGACCGCGTCTGGAACGTGTTCCCGCAGGAGCACGTCACGTTCGAGAGCACGTACTCGGGATGGATGCCAGTCTTCATCGCGGAGCCAGGATAGCAGAGGCGGTTTCGGGGGCCACGTTGCCTCCTGAGACGACAAGCGCCACATGTTCGCCCTGCTCATGCTCGATCTTGCCGGCGAGCAAAGCGGCCGTCGCGGCGGCTCCGGCCCCCTCGACCGCGAGCTTCGCGCGGCCGTAGAGAAAGCGGAAGGCTTCCTCGATCTCCGACTCGGTGACGAGAACGAGTGCGTCGACGCGCTCTCGAACGACCGCAAGCGCGTGCGTCCCCGCGAAGGGTGCGTTGAGGCCGTCGGCGAGCGAGACGGGCACGATCGGGATGGGCTCGCCGGCCTCGACCGCGAGCTTCATCGCCGCCGACGTCTCGGGCTCGACGCCGATCACGCGCGCCGACGGTCGCAGACCCTTGACCGCCGTGGCGACGCCGGAGATCAGCCCGCCGCCTCCGATCGGGACGACGACCACGTCCGCCTCGACGTCCTCGATCAGCTCGAGGCCGACCGTTCCCTGGCCCGCCTGCGTGAACGGATCGTCGAACGGGTGCACAAGCGTCCTGCCGGTCTCCTCTTGGAGCTGCGCCAGCACCGCGAACGCCTCGGTCGGATCGCGCGCTTCCTGGTGGACCGCGGCGCCGTAGCCGATCGTCGCCGCGCGCTTTGACTCGTCGGCGCCCTGCCACATGACGAGGAGCGCGTCGATTCCCTCGAGCGCCGAGCAGTAGGCGAGCGCCTGTGCGTGGTTGCCCGCGGAGATCCCGATCACACCGCGCGACTTCTCCTCGGTCGTGAGCGAGGCGAGCTTCGTGAGGACGCCGCGGGGCTTGAACGAGCCCGTGCGTTGGAAGAGCTCCGCCTTGAGGTGCACCTGCGCGCCCGACAGCCGCGACAGCGACGCGGACGTGAACGTGGGCGTTCGGTGCAAACGGCCCGCGATCGCCTCGCGCGCACGGTGGACGTCGTCCAGAACGATCAGCGCGGTGGCAGCCATGGCGAATCCTCGCATGCGCTGGTGCCAGGCACCGGGGCGTGCCCTGCTTGGACGTGCCCTGATGCCTGGCACCAGGGCACGGTCGAAAAGGACGGGGCTACGTGCGTTGGTACTCGGGCCCCGAGCCGCCCTCCGGAGGAGTGAGCCGGCCTCCCTTCGCCGTGATCGCGCCGCACTGCACGCAGTTCGACGGGTTCACCTCCACCTCGACCGTTCCCTCACCGTCGGCGCCGCCGACCTCGTACACGTGCGCCGGACACATGCGGACCCACAGCTCGGCGAGCTCGTTCGGCACCTTCCGCTGGATGCGGATGTGGTCCGGCTGGTCGTCGCGCGTCTTGTTCCCCGAGAGGAACACCGATGAGAGCTTGTCGAACGTGAGCTTGCCGTCGGGCGCGGGGTAGTGCCTCGCGCGGTCGGTGACGATCAGCTCGACATCAGCGTCACGCTCCGTGCGAAAGGTGAACGGCGGGAGCTTGCCGCGCGTCGCGGTCATCATCCCGGCGAGCGCTCCGCCGACCCAGAAGCCGCGGCTGAACGCGGGCCGCATGTTCCGCACCTGTTCGAGGTCGCGCCAGATGTAGCTGTCACGCACAGCGCGGTCGTAGGACTCGAGCGCGCCCGGGGTCGCGGCCGTCCGGCCACGCTGCAGCGCCTCGAACGCCGTCTCCGCCGCGAGCCGGCCGGACTCGATTGCGTAGTGGATCCCCTTCAGCGCCGGCACGTTGACCATCCCGACGCCGTCGCCGCAAAAGAGCAGACCGGGAGCGTGCAGCTGCTTCGGCAGGGCGAGAAACCCGCCCTCGGGGATCGTCTTCGCCCCCCACTCCACGCGCTCACCTCCTGCCAAGATCTCGCGCACGATCTTGTGCGTCTTCAACTCCTGCAGCACGTCGTGCACGGAGAGCTCGGCATCGCGGTAGTCGAGCCCGACGACCATGCCAATCGCGACGTGCTCCTCGCCCATCGGGTAGATGAACGAGCCGCCGAACTCGCGGTAGCGTGCACCACCCCGCAACGGCCAGCCCATTGTGTGGATCACGCGGTGGAGCGGCTTCGCGACCCGCCAAATCTCTTTTACGCCCAGCGCCCACACCTGGGGGTTGTCGCCTGCGAGGCCGAAGCGCTCGATCGCTGCGCCGGTCAGGTGTCCCTGCGTCCCCTCGGCGAGCACCGTCACGCGCGCGACGAGGTCGGAGCCCGGCTCGAAGTTCGGCAGCGGCTCGCCGGCGCGTCCGCGCCCCTTGTCGCCCGTGCGGACGCCGACGACGCGGCCGTGTTCGACGAGCAGCTTCGTCGCGGCTGTCTCCGGCAGGATCATCGAGCCGCCTTCCTCCGCCTGCGAGGCGAGCCAGCGGCCGAGCTGCGAGAGCGACGCGACATAGTTGCCCTCGTTCTTCATCGTCGGAGGCGTCGGGATCCGGAACGCGGAGCCGGCGGTGAGGAAGTAGACGGACTCGCCCTCGACCGGGCCCAGCAGCGGCAGCTCTTCGAGCTGCTTCCTCCCGCGGAAGAGCCGCCGGAGGCCGCGCGGGTTGACGACGGCGCCGGAGAGAAGATGTGAGCCGGGCTGCTTGCCCTTTTCGAGCACGGCGACCGGAACCTCGCCGAGCCGCCCGCGCACTTCGGGCGCTTCTTCGAGCAGCTGGCCGAGGCGGATCGCGCAGGCGAGGCCGGCGGGGCCCGCGCCGACGATCAGCACGCCGACGTCGATCCGCTCGTTGGGCGCGTCGGTCGGCGGTCCGACCGCCTCGTCGACAGAAAAGGGAGGTTGGTAGTCCGCGGGGCGCGTCATCCGCGGCGTTCGCGCACGAGCTCGGTCAGCTTCGGGACGATCTGGTGGATGTCGCCGACGACGCCGAAGTCTGCGAACTCGAAGATCGGCGCGTTCGGGTCCTTGTTGATCGCGACGATCGTGCCGGAGCTCTGCATGCCGACCTTGTGCTGGATCGCCCCGGAGATCCCGCACGCGACGTAGAGCTTCGGAGCGACGGTCTTGCCTGTCTGGCCGATCTGCGTCGAGTACGGGTACCAGCCCGCGTCGACAACCGCGCGTGTCGCGCCGACGGCGCCGCCGAGCGCCTTCGCGAGCTGCTCGACGAGCGTGAAGTTCTCCGGCCCGCCGAGCCCGCGGCCGCCGGCCACGATCACGTCCGCCTCCTCGAGGTTCGGGCCCTCGCTCTCCGCGTGCGCCTGCTCGATCATCGTCGCGGCCTTGGAGTGCTCCTCCAGCTGCACGGTGGCATCCACGACCTGCGCGCTCCGGCCCGTCTCGACGGGGTCGAACGTTCCGGACCGGAAGAGGGCGAGCTTCGGACCGTCTCCCCAGCCGACGTCGACGACGACCGAGTCGCCGAGTGCCGGGCGCTTCCCGACGAGCCTGCCGTCCTGCTCCGTGAGGTCCGCGAGATCCCAGTTGAGGCCGGCGTCCAGCCGCGCCGCGAGCCCGGCCGCAACGTCCGCCGCGAGCACCGACGCCGCGAACAGCACCGTGTCGAAGCCGTGGTCGCGCACGAGCGAAGCGAGCACGTCGACGCGCGGCTGCGGCAACGGTGCGTCGAGCGCCGCATCGTCGGCGACGAACAAATTGCTCGCGCCGTACTTGCCCGCCTGCTCGGTGAGCGAGCGCACGCCCGAGCCGACGACGACACCCGAGGCATCGCCGAGCTGCGCCGCCTTGGCGAGCACGCCCAATGCGCCCTTCTGGATCTCACCGTCGTGGTGCTCGAGAAAGACGAGCGTGCTCACAGCAAACGCTTCTCGGCGAGGAACTCGACGATCTGCGCGGCCGCGTTGCCGTCGTCTTCGATCTTCGTCGTGTCGCCGCGCGGCGGCGGGTCGCTCAGCGCAAGCACTTCGGTCTTCGCGCCCGCTTCGACGCCGAGGTCGGCGAGCGTCAGAGTTTCCTGCGGCTTCGACTTCGCGCCCATGATCCCCTTCAGCGACGGGTAACGCGGTTCGTTGATCGCGTCCGAGACCGCGACGACCGCCGGCAGCGGCGCCTCGATCACGTCGTAGCCGAACTCGGTCTGGCGCTTTCCGCGCGCCTTGCCGTCGGCGACGGTCAGCTCGGCGACCTGCGAGATCACGGGGGTGCGCAGACGCTCGGCAACGGCCGACCACAGGACCGCACCGTCGGCGTCGGCGGCTTGCTGGCCGAAGAGCACGAGGTCCGCTTGCTCGCGCTCGAGCACCGCAGCGAGCACGCGGCTCGTGCCGACGAGGTCCGCGCCCGCCGCCGCGTCGTCCGTGACGAGCACCGATCGGTCGGCGCCCATCGCGAGTGCCTTTCGAAGCGCGTCGGCTGCTTTCGCGGGACCCATCGAGACGAGCACGATCTCGCCGCCCCCCGCTGCGTCCTTCACTCGAAGCGCCTCCTCGACGGCGTGCGCATCGAAGGCGTTCAAGGCTCCCTCACCTGAGCGGTCCAGCCGCATGGTTGCGCGGTCGATGCGCTTCGTACCTTCCGGCACTTGTTTGACACAGACAGCAATCTTCATGGAGCCGTGGCACTCTAATGAAGGCACCCCGCCCGGAATCGCGAAACCGCTCCCCGATGCGCCGTCTTCTCACGCCAGTCGTTCTCGCTCTCACCGCAGGGCTCGCTGCCGCGTCGGCCCCCGGCGCCGCTGTGCCCAAGGTGCCGCAACTCATCTTCCCCGTCGTCGGCAAGGCGACGTACTTCGACGACTTCGGTGCGGCGCGCGGTCAAGGGGGACACCAGGGGAACGACCTCATGACGACGTGGCGCTCGCCCGCCGTCGCCGTCGAAGCGGGCAAGGTGAAGTTCCACACGACGTCAGCGCGCGCGGGCTGCATGCTCTATCTCTACGGCGCGAGCGGCACGACGTACCTCTACATCCATCTGAACAACGACCTCACCGCGAAGAACGACAACAAGGGCAAGTGCGTCGCGGGGGGGTCGTACTGGAATGGCCTGAAGGACGGCGCGCGCGTCGCGGCCGGTCAGCCGATTGCGTACAACGGCAACTCCGGCGACGCCGACCAGGCGGGGTACCACCTGCACTTCGAGGTGCATCCGGCCGGCGGGGCGGCGGTCAGTCCGTTCGCGTACCTGAACCGCGCGAAGAAGCTCCTGTTCCCGGTGCAGCCCGACGCGAACTTCACTGCAGCGCTGCGCGGCAACGTCGTCAAGGCCGACGGCGTGGCGCGGTCGCTGACGCTGATGGTCGACCGCTTGCAGTCGTGGCCTGGTGGACTGCGCATCACAGATCTCAAGCGCACGGTCCAGCTGTCGGTCCCGCCGAGCGTCGTGATCTCGAATCCGCTCGGCGCGCTGATCGCGTCTGCTCAGCTCGCGAAGCTCAAGAAGGGCCAGCCCGCCGTTGCGTGGACGGCAATAGCGCCCGCGACGATCGAGGCTGCGCTCGGCACGCCGCTGATGCTGTCGACCGAGCGGCTCGTCATCGGCTAGCTGTCCTGCCCATGGACGTTGTGAACGCGGCTGATCGGGGGGTGGCCTGCGATCGAGCTGTGTGGTCGCCGCGTGTTGTAGTGGTCGAGCCAGTGTGGCAGGGCGGCGGTGCGGTCGCGGTGTGAGCTGTAGACGAGCCCGTAGGCCCACTCGCGCGCCATCGTTTGGTGGAACCGCTCGACCTTGCCGTTGGTGCGCGGCCGGTACGGCTTCGTTGTTAGGTGCCGAATCTGGTAGCGGGCGAGCAGCTCGCTGACGCCGCGGCTCTTGACGTAGATCCAGGCGTTGTCGGTCATCAGTCGGCGCGCGCGGATCCCGTGGCTGGCGTAGAAGGCGAGCGCGCGCTCGAGGAAGCCGATGACGGTCACGGCGCGCTGGTTGTCGTGGACTTCGGCGTAGGCGAGCCGCGAGTGGTCGTCGACGATCGCGTGGGACGATGTCGGTACCGTCGCGGCGCTGGCGGTCCTGGCTGCGACGGTCGCCGGTGACGGTGGCCGGGTCGCTGGAAGCGGACGTACTCGCTTGTGTCCATGTGCAGCAGGTCGCCGGGGCAGGGCCACTCGTAGCTGTTGGCCGGCTCCCGCACCGGTCGCGCCGGGCGCGAGATCCCCGCGCGCTTGAGCACCTTCCACACCGTCGAGTGGCAGAAGCCGGTCGCGCCGGCGACCCAGGCGCGGCCCCCAGCCGGTCTTGCGGCGGCAGGCGCAGATCAGCTCCGCGAGCTCGGGCGCAAGCTGCCGCGGCGATCGGCGCGGCCGGCTCGAGCGGTCGAACAGACACGACAGCGTCGCCCGCGCCTCCTCGGTCGCGTCCCGCCAGCGGTGCCACCAGCGGTGCGCCGTCGCCGGCGACACGCTGAGCCATGGGCTTTCGCGGCGGCCACGGGCGCAACGCGAGCCGGAGCACCGCTACGAATGGCCCTGCCCGGGCGATCTGCTGCACATGGACGTCAGCCTGTACGCGCGCTTTGAGCGCCCTGGCCATGCAGTCACCGGCGACCGCCGCTCCACCGCTGCCGAGAAGCGAGCGAAGGTCGGCTACGACTACGCGCACGCGATCGTCGACGACCGCTCACGACTCGCCTACGCCGAGCTCCTCGACGACGAGCGCGCAACCACGGTCACCGCCTTTGTCGAGCGCGCGCTCGCCGTCTTCGCCGCGCATGGGATCGAGGCGAAGCGACTGATGACCGACAACGCCTGGGTCTACACCAAGAACCGCTCGCTGCGCGAACTGCTCGCCGCACGTCGCGTCCGCCACCTGACCACGCGCCCGCGCCGGCCGCGCACCAACGGAAAGGTCGAACGATTCCACCAGACGATGGCCCGCGAATGGGCCTACGGCCTCCGCTACCGCAGCTCTCGACACCGCGCGGCAGCCCTGCCACACTGGCTGCGCTACTACAACCAACGCAGACCACACAGCTCCCTCCGCGGCCTACCCCCGATCAGCCGCGTTCACAACGTCTGTGGGCATGACAGCTAGCGGCCGGTGAAGCGCGCGTCGCGCTTCTCGACGAACGCCGACAAGCCCTCTTTCGCATCCTCGCTCGCAAAGAGCTCGCCGAAGTGGTACGCCTCGGACGCGAGGTTGTCCGCGTGGTCGCCCTGCAGGGCGCGGTTCGCAGCGGCTTTGGCCGCCGCCAGCGCGATCGGGCTGAGCTTCGCGAGCGTGCGGGCGGTCTCGAGCGACTTCGCCATCAGCTCCTGCGGCTCGTAGACGGCGTTCACGAGCCCGTGCCGATGAGCCTCGGCAGCATCGATCGTGCGGCCGGTGAGGATCAGCTCCTTCGCGAAGCCGATCGTGGTCGCGCGCGCCAGGCGCTGGGTCCCGCCCCAGCCCGGGATGATCCCGAGCTTGATCTCCGGCTGGCCGAGCTTCGCCTTGGTCGAGGCGAAGCGGAGGTCGCACGCGAGCGCCAGCTCGCAGCCGCCGCCAAGCGCGAAGCCGTTGATCGCGGCGATCGTCGGCTGCGGCATCGTCTCGAGCAGCCGCGCGGCCTCGTGGCCGAGCGCGCCCCAGGCCTTCGCCTGCGTGACGTCGAGCGCGCCCATGTACTTGATGTCAGCGCCGGCGATGAACGCGCGGTCGCCGGCTCCGGTCAGCACGACCACGCGCGTGCCGGCGTCGGTCGCCAGCTTCCCGAGCTGGTCACGCAACTCCGTGAGCGTCGCGACGTCGAGAGCGTTCATCGCGTCGGGCCGGTCGACGGTCACGAGCGCGACGGCGTCGTCGCGCTCGACGAGGATGCTCATCTCACGCGGGGACGCCGGCGCGCAGAAAGTCGACGATCTCGCTCGTCGGCGCCCCCGGCGTGAAGACCGCGGCGACGCCCTTGCTTTTCAGCTCAGCCGCATCGTCGCTCGGAATCGTCCCTCCCACCACCACGAGCACGTCCTCGGCGCCCTGGTCCCTCAAGCCTTGGAGGATCTTCGGGACGAGCGTCATGTGGGCGCCGGAGAGAATCGAGATGCCGACCGCATCCGCGTCCTCCTGGATCGCGGTCTCGACGATCTGCTCCGGGGTCTGGTGGAGACCGGTGTAGATGACCTCCATGCCGGCGTCGCGGAGTGCGCGGGCGATGATCTTCGCGCCACGGTCGTGCCCGTCGAGGCCGGGCTTGGCGATCACCACACGGATCTTGCTGGCCACGGCTTGCGCAAGTATATGGAGGTGAAGCTCAGAATCGTGGGGTGCTCGCCCGCCTGGCCGAACCCGGGCGGTGCGCAGTCGGGGTATCTCGTCGAGGGCGCGGAAGGACGACTCCTGCTCGACTGCGGGCCGGGCGTGCTCGCTCGCTTGCGCGAGTGGGAGGACTGGCCGCGCGTCGACGCGATCGCGATCACGCACTTTCACCTCGACCACTGGGGTGACCTCGTGCCGTGGGTGTGGGCCGCGCAGTTCGGGCCGGCGCGAGAGCTCGCTGCACCCGAGCTCTGGGTGCCGCCCGGCGGTCGCGGCTTTCTGTCGGAGCTCGGCGGTCGGCTGGGGCAGCCGCAGATGTTCGAGCAGGCGTTCGGGATGCGCGAGTTCGAGCCCGGGACCGCGTTCGAGACCGTGGGGATGGAGGTGACGCCCGAGAAGGTACTCCACTACGACCTCGACGCATACGGCTTCCGGGCGTCGGCGAACGGGTCGGTGCTCGCGTACTCGGGGGATAGCGGCCCGAACGGGGGGCTGGCGGAGCTGGCCAAGGACGCCGACCTCTTCGTCTGCGAGGCGACGCTGGCGGACGGCAACGAGGAGCGCGAGGGCCGGCCGCGGGGCCACCTCTCGGCGCGCGAGGCGGAGAGCGTCTCGGTCGCCGCGGGCGCGAAGCGGCTTCTGCTCACGCACCGCCCAGCGGAGCGAGCCCTCGACGCGCGCTTCGAGCAGGCCCGCGACGGCCTCGAGGTGGAGCTCTAGGGCCCCGGCCTCAGAAGACCGGAGTCTCCCGCCAGACGCCCCAGACTTCGCGCCAGACGTCGCACATCTCCCCCATCGTGACGTACGCGCGGGCGGCGTCCAGGATCACCGGCATCAGGTTCACGTCGTCGCGCGCGGAGGCCGCCTTCAACGCTCCGAGCGCCGACTCCGCCGCCGCCGAGTCCCGCCTTCCCCTCAGCGCCTTCACGCGCTCGATCTGCTGTGGCTCAAGAGCCGGATCGATCTTCAGGATCTCCAGCGGCTGCTCGTCGTCCAGCTGGTACCGGTTGACCCCCACGATGATCCGATGCTTCGCCTCGACCTCCGCCTGGTAGCGGAACGACGAATCGGCGATCTCCTGCTGAAAGAAGTTCTCCTTGATCGCCTCGACGACGCCACCGAGGGCGTCGATCCGTGAGAAGTACTCGTACGCCTGCCGCTCGAGCTCGTTCGTCAGATGCTCGACGTAGTACGACCCGCCGAGCGGATCGATCGTGTTCACGACGCCGGTCTCGTGCGCGATCACCTGCTGCGTGCGCAGCGCGAGTCGCACCGCATCTTCAGTCGGCAGCGCAAGCGCCTCGTCGAACGAGTTCGTGTGCAGCGATTGCGTCCCCCCCAGCACGGCCGCGAGCGCCTCGAGCGCCGTCCGGACGATGTTCACCTCCGGCTGCTGCGCAGTCAGCGACACGCCGGCCGTCTGCGTGTGGAACCTCATCAGCCATGACCGCGGCGACTTCGCACCAAATCGATCGCGCAGCTCGCGCGCCCAGATTCGCCGTGCCGCGCGGTACTTTGCGATTTCCTCGAAGAAGTCGAGATGCGCGTTAAAGAAGAACGAGAGCCGCGGCGCGAAGGCATCGACGTCCAGGCCGCGCTCGATCGCCCACTCGACGTACGTGAATCCGTCGGCCAGCGTGAACGCGAGCTCCTGCGCTGCCGTCGATCCGGCCTCGCGAATGTGGTACCCCGAGATCGAGATCGGATGCCACTTCGGCATCGACGTCGAACAGAATTCCACCATGTCGGTCACGAGCCGCATCGACGGCTCGGGCGGAAAGATGTACTCCTTCTGCGCGATGTACTCCTTGAGGATGTCCGTCTGGACCGTCCCGCGGAGCTCGGACATCGGTACGCCCTGCTCCTCGCCGACCACGGCGTAGAACGCGAGCAGCACCGCCGCCGGCGAGTTGATCGTCATCGACGTCGAGACGTCGCCGAGCGGGATCCCCGCGAACAGCGTCTCCATGTCCTCCAACGAATCGATCGCGACACCTTCGCGCCCGACCTCGCCCACCGATCGTTCGTGATCCGAGTCGTAGCCCATCAGCGTCGGCATGTCGAACGCCGTCGAGAGTCCTGTCTGGCCGTGGTCGAGCAGGTACCGAAAGCGCGCGTTCGTCTCCTCTGCCGTGCCGAAGCCGGCGAACTGCCGCATCGTCCAGAGCTTCCCGCGATACATGGACGGATAGACGCCGCGCGTGAACGGATAGACGCCCGGGTAGCTCGTTTCCTCGACGTCGACGTTGTCAGCCGTGTAGAGGGCGTCGTTCTCGACCCCCGAGATCGTCGAGAAGAGCTCGCCCTCGCGCTCCGCCGTCGCCTCGTAGAGCTCCTTCCAGGCTTCGAGCTCCGAGGCTGAACGCCGGTCTTCGGTCGTCGCCATCGCGGAGCGATTGTACGGATGGGGAAAAAGTCGACTCCTTCGTCCACACGCCCTGTGGACGATGGCACGCCGCCGACGCCGGCCGAGAACCACGAGGCGTTGGCTCGATGCGGGTCCGAAACCTACTCAAACCTCCCGCGGACCCCGGCTCGGCGTCGGCATCTCCACAGGGCAGGTGCTGGACCCCTTGCAGGATCCCTCGTACTGACCCACGATGACCTACATGACAGGAACCACAGTCGATGACCACCCGAACATGGTCCGCAGGCGAAACGGATCATTCTCGTGGTGGTGACGCCGGGATGAGGCGCGCGCGCGTCCTGATCGCCGACCCCCTCCCGCTTTTCCGCGCCGGCGTCCGCAACCTGCTCAGGCGTGAGAGCGACCTCGAGGTGCTCGAAGCGAGCAGCTCCGACGACGCCGCCGCACTCCTCGCGGGCGGCGATGCGGAGATCGCGCTCATCGACCTCGACCTGCCCCCCACCGGAGGCATCGACCTCGTCCGCCGCGTGCGTTCGCGCACTCGCGCGGCGATGATCGTCTGGTCGCTCGAGCCGTCCCGCGACGCGGTGCTCGAGTCGATCACCGCGGGCGCCCACGGCTTCTTGCACAAGGAGATCTCGCCGACAGGGCTCATGCGCGCGCTGCGCGGGACCGTGAACGGCGAAGCGCCACTGTCGCGCGACATGGCGGCGCTGATGATCGACGCTATCCACACGCTCGAGGCGCGATCGAAGGCGCGCGAACGCGCGGCCGTGCTTTCGGAACGCGAGAAGGAAGTGCTCACGTTCGTCGCACGTGGCGCTCGGAACCGCGAGATCGCCGAGGAGTTGACGATCTCCGAGTTCACCGTCAAGCGGCACATGCAGAACATCCTCCAGAAACTGGATGTGCCTTCGCGCCGCGCCGCGGCCGCGTTCTACGTCTCGGCGTACCGCGACGATGCGGTCGCCGAGGGGAGGTCGGCATGAGCGAGCGCGACGCGCCGCTCGTCGCCGTGATCTGCGCGGTCCCGCTGCTCGGCGAGGCGGTGACCGGCGCTCTCGAAGGCCTCGCCGAGTGCAAGTTCATTCCGGCCCGCCAGCCGGAGCTCGGCGGCCTCCTGAAGTCGCTCCAGCCGGATGCGATCGTCGTCGACGACGAGCACGAAGGCGCCGTCGCGGCGACGTACGCGAGGTTCGCGCGCGTGCCGGTGATCTTAATCTCGTTGCGTGAGAACACGGTGCAGCTGCTCGACGACGGCCTCTGGGTGTATCCGGAGGAGAGTGGCGCGTCGGCGGAGTCGATCCGTAACCTCGTTGCCGGCGGGATCTACGGCCGGCGGGCGCTGCGGTAACGCACTCGAGGACAAGCCTCAACCTCGAGTAGAGGTCGATTGTCGCTTCGGTCGTCGCGCGGCCGAGACGTCAGCCCCGCGCAGCCTGAGCTGCGAACGCCAGGGCGATCAGGAGCAGAGCGACGCCGATCAGGCGGCGCAGCGTCTCCTCGGAGAGCCCGCCGGTGACCCGCGCGCCGAGCCACGCTCCGGGGAGAGCGCCTGCCAGACCTGCCGCGAGAAGGTCCCACTCGACCTGGAGCTTCGCCGCGTGCGCTGCGAAAGCGGCGACGCCGAGCGCGAAGCCGACCACGAGGTTCGTGCCGACGGCCTTGTGCGCGCTCAGACCGACGGCGCCGATGAGCGTGGGCATCCGGAGCGTGCCGAGGATGACGCCGATCGCTCCGCCGACGAGCCCGATCGCGAAGCCGAGGATGCCGGCGGGCCAGAGGCGCGGCTCCGCGCGCGGTCGAGCGCGAACAGGTCGCACGAGCAAGTCGATGCCGTTCCACGCGAGAACCGTGGCGATCACTGCGAAGAGCAGGCGCTCCGGCACGCTCGACCCGATGAGCGCGCCGACCACCGCGCCGACGACGGACGGGGGCGTCATCCAGGCGATGACGCGCCAGTCGACGCGGCCCTCGCGCGCGTGGCGCCAGCCGCCCGCCGCAGCGGCCACGGCGCTGATCGCGATGTTCGTCCCCGCGGCCGCAGCCGGGTTGCCGGCGGCGAGCAGGATCGCGGGCAACCGGAGTGTCCCGAGCACGAGGCCGACGACCGACCCGACGTACCCCGCCGCGAACGACGCGGCGAAGGTCAGCGCGAGCTGCCCGGCTTCCAGAGCGGCTCACCGCGCCCGGCAGCCGCGTTCGCCGCGCGGGCGAGGATGAAGAGGAGGTCGGAGAGGCGATTGAGGTAGACGACGGCGAGCGGGTTGACGGGCGCCGCCAGCGCGTCGCGCTCAGCGCGACGGCAAACGGCGCGCGCGACGTGGATCCGCGCGGCACCCTCCTCCCCGCCCGGCAGCACGAAGCTCTTCAGCTCGGGAAGGTCGGCGTTGAAGACGTCGCAGTCGGCCTCGAGCGCGTCGACCTGCTTTTGCGTGGTGCGCAGCTTGTCGTCCGAGCCCTCCCACGGGACGGAGAGGTCGGCGCCCACGTCGAACAGCTCGTTCTGCACGCGCACGAGCACCGCGCGGATCGCGTCGGGAAGCGAACCCTCGAGCGCGACGCCGATCAGCGAGTTCAGCTCGTCGACCGCCCCGAAGGCACCGATCCGCGGGTCGAGCTTCGAGGCGCGCGACCCATCGCCGAGCGACGTCTCGCCGCGGTCACCACCGCGAGTGTAGATCTTCGTCAGCTGGACGGGCTCGTCGCGGTTGCGGGGCACGAGCGTAGATTAGGCGCCGATGCGGCTGCGACGTGGCGAGCCCGAGGATGTGGCGCCGATCGCGCGAATGATGCGTTCCACCTACGACCGGATGACGTACATCCCGCGGCTCCACACTCCCGAGGAAGACCTCGCCTACATCGCGGGCCTCTTCGCCGATCACGAGGTGTGGGTCGCGGGCGACGGCGACGGCGTCCTCGGCTTCGCGCTCCTCTCGGCCGACCAGCTGCTCCAGCTCCACGTCTCCCCCGACGAGCAGAACAAGGGCATCGGCGGCCGGCTGCTCGCCCGGGCCAAGGAGCGCCGCCCCGACGGCTTCTCGCTCTGGGTCTTCCAGAAGAACGAGGGTGCACGTCGCTTCTACGAACGCCACGGGCTCGGGCTCGTCCGCGTGACGGACGGGCAGGGCAACGAGGAGAACGAGCCCGACGCGCAGTACGAGTGGCGTCCGCTTTAGGCGTGCCCCGGTGCCAGGTACCAGGCCGTGCCTACTTTGGCCGTGCGCAGGTGCCAGACACAGGGCACGGCCTTCAGACCCGACGAGCGTCGAGCGAAGCCTGGACGAACGCCTGAAACCGTCCCCGTGCGATCGTCTGGTTGGGGTGGAAGAGTTGGAGGATCGCGCCGCCGGACAGGAAGTCCGGTGCCCAGGCGGCGCCGCAAACCGCGTTATAGCTGCTCCACTCCCACTCGCTCGGGTGGTCGCACATTCCCGCGCGCACCGGATTGAGCAGGACGTAGCGGATCGCACCGAGCAGCTGCTCGTCGGTCGTGACGAGCGTGGAAGAATAGCGCCGTTCGAAGACGTGGCCCGTGAAGAGGTAGCGGCGGTTGTAGCGTCGTGCCCAGCGGGAGTTCAGCCGGTGCATGCCGGCTGCGATGTTCGCTTCACGCGTTTGCAGGACGAAGTGGTAGTGGTTCGTCATCAGGCAGAAGCCGTACGTTTCCCACCCCATCAGGGTCGCGACGTCGTGGTAGATCCCGAGCAACGCCGCGCGATCCAGATCGTTGTGAAAGATCGGTGCGCGCCTGTTGCCGCGCGCGGTGACGTGGTAGACGGCGCCCTCGGTCTGCGGACGATGGTTGCGACCCACCGTTCCACGATGACGTCACGAGAAGCGCAGTCGGCCGCTTGGAGCGAAATGGACACAGGGCCGGCGCACGTTTGTGACATGCCCTGGTGCCTGGCACCGGGGCACGCCTCGAACGGTCACCCCTGCGCGAGCGTCTGCTCGTGCCAGCGCAGCCCGAGCACCGAGCGGGCGATCACGATGCGTTGGATCTCGCTCGTGCCCTCGTAGATCTCCGTGATCTTCGCGTCGCGGTAGTAACGCTCGACCGGGAACTCCTTCGTGTACCCGTACCCGCCGAGGATCTGGATCGCCTCGCCGGTCTGGCGGCGCGCCATCTCCGAGGCGAAGAGCTTCGCCTTCGCGCCCTCCTCGGTGTGCGGGCGGCCCTCCTGCTTCAGCCAGGCGGCGCGGTAGACGAGCAGCCGCGCAGCGTCGATCTCGGTCGCCATGTCGGCGAGCTTGAACTGGATCGCCTGGTGCTCGCCGATCGCCTTGCCGAAGGTGCGCCGCTCCTTCGCGTACTCGCGCGCGACGTCGAACGCCGCCTGCGCGATTCCCAACGCCTGGGCTGCGATGCCGATCCGCCCGCCGTCGAGCGTCGCCATCGCGACCTTGAACCCCTTGCCCTCCTCGTGCAGCAGGCGGTCGCGTCCGACGGTCGCGCCCTCGATCGAGATGTCGTTCGTGCACGACGAGTTCAGTCCCAGCTTCTCCTCGTCGCGCGTCACACGCACGTGCTCCGCGTCCAGCACGAACGCCGACACACCCTTGGCACCCGGCGTCTCCCGGTCCGTTCGCGCGAAGAGTAGGAACGTCGACGCGTGCGCGCCGTTCGTGATCCACTGCTTCGCCCCGGTGATGCGCCACCCGGTCCCGTCCGACTCGGCGCGCGTGCGAAGCGCACCAGCGTCCGAGCCTGCCTCGGGCTCGGTCAGCGCGAACGCGCCGATCCCTTCACCGCGCGCGAGCGGCGGCACGAAGCGCGCGCGCTGCTCGTCCGTCCCGAACATGAGCAGCGGCAGCGTGCACGCGCTCGTGTGGACGGCGACCGTCACACCGACGCCGGCGTCGGCACGCGAGAGCTCCTCGAGCACGAGGATGTACGAGAGAAAGTCAGCGCCCGCACCCCCGTACTCCTCGGGAATGCAGACGCCCATCAGCCCGAGCTCGGCGAGCTTCCCGTACAGCTCGCGCGGGAAGCGGTGCTCGCGGTCCCACACGGCCGCGTTCGGCTCGATCTCGGCCTGCGCGACGTCCCGCGCGAGCGCCTGGATCTCGCGCTGGTCGTCGGTCAGCTCGAAGTGCATCGGCGGGACTATCGTAGTGACGGTGCGAGCCGCCGGCCTCGTCGCGCTTGTCGCCTTCGTCCTGACGGGCTGCGGAGGCGGCGATCCCTCGCCCCAGAGCGTCGTCCGCGCCTGGTCCGAAGCGGTCAACTCCGACGACAATGAGGGCGCGGCGCGGCTCTTCGCCGAAGGCGCGCGCGTCGTGCAGGGCGCGTCGGTTCGGCGGCTCGAGACCTTCGCAGAGGCTCAGGCCTGGAACGCCGCGCTCCCCTGCGCAGGCCGCATCCTTAGCCTCAGCGAACGAGGCGACACCGTGCGCGCGACGTTCCTGCTCGCGAACCGCCGCCGCAGCCGCTGCGACGGACCTGGCGCGCGGGCACTCGCGCTCGTCCGCGTGCGCGAAGGCAAGATCGTGCTCTGGCACCAGCTCGAGGTGCCGATCGAGCAGGAAGAGCAGCCGGTCTAGAGAGCGGTCTCGAACTCCCTGCGCACCTCGCGCAGGGACGACTCGCAGGCGCGGAACGCGTCGACGACGTCGGGGTCGAACTGACGCCCGGATTGCGAGAGGATCTCGTCGTGCGCGGCCGACCAGGTAAGCGCCGAGCGGTACACCCGATCGCTCGTCATCGCGTCCAGAGTGTCCGCCACCGCGAAGATCCTCGCCCCGGTCGGGATCTCCTCGCGCACGAGCCGGTCCGGGTAGCCCTCGCCGTCCCAGCGCTCGTGGTGCGAGCGCACGATGTGCATGCCGGGGCCCTGCAGCAGCGCGACACCGGCGAGCATCTGCTCACCGAGAACGGTGTGGGTCTGCATCAGCGCACGCTCCGGCTCGTTGAGCGGCGCGGGCTTTTGCAGCACCCGGTCCGGGATCCCGATCTTGCCGACGTCGTGGAGCAGGAACCCGTACTCGGCGGACGGATCGTCCGCGAGCTCGGTGCCCATCGTGCGCGCGAGCTCGAGCGCGTAGCGCTGCACGCGCTGCGAATGCGCTCGTGTGCGGGTGTCCTTCGACTCCAGAGCGCTGGCGAAGGCGGCCACAGTCTGGCGGTAGGCCTCCTGCACGAGCGACCGTTGTGCGCGCTCGACCTGCAGGAGATGGCGCAGGTCGCGGGCGTAGAGGAGCAGCTGCTCCTCCTCGCTGCCGCTCTTCTTCGTCGCGCGGAACGGAACGCCGTACAGACCCCCCGAGAGCCGCTCGACCACGGCGAGGAGCTCAAGCGGACTGAAGGGCTTCGGCACGTACGCCTCGGCGCCGGCAGCGTCCTCGGCGACGCGCGTACCGCCCTCGGATCCCGAGAGCAGGACGACCGCGATGTCCCGCGTCTCGCGGCTCGACTTCAGCTCACGGCAGAACTCGAGCCCGTCCATGCCGGGCATCACGACGTCGAGCACGATCACATCGGGGGGATCCGCTCGAATCAACTCGCGCGCCTCGACGGCTCCTGCGGCCTCGTCGACGTCGATGTCGAAGACGTCGAAGGTCATGCGCAGAAGCGCCCTGAGACCCGCGTCGTCGTCAACGAGCAACACCCGCACCCTTACGTCCTCCCTTTCTGGGGCCGATATCGGCAGCGAAAGTGGGCGGCTTGAGAGCTAGTACTCGAAGAATCCCCGCTTGGTCTTCCGGCCCAGTCGGCCGCCGGTCACGTAGTCCGTCAGCAGCGGGCACGGAGCGTAGCGGTCGTCGCCGAGCCCCTCCTGAAGCACCTTCATGATCGCAACGCAGGTGTCCAGGCCGATCAGGTCGGCCAGGGCGAGCGGGCCCATCGGGTGAGCGAAGCCGAGCTTCGCGATCGTGTCGATCGCCTCCGCTTCGGCCACCCCGTCGTGGAGCGCCCAGACCGCCTCGTTGATGAATGGCATCAGGATGCGGTTCGAGACGAAGCCGGGGAAGTCGTTCGCCTCGGCCGGCACCTTCCCGAGCTCTTTCGCGAGCTCGACGATCGAGCGGGCGGTCTCATCCGACGTGTCGCGCCCGCGGACGACCTCCACGAGCTTCAGCACGGGCACCGGGTTGAAGAAGTGCATGCCGATCACCCGGTCGGGTCGTTGCGTGCCGGCCGCGAGCGACGAGATCGGGATCGAGGACGTGTTGGACGCGAGCACCGCCTCAGGCGGAAGCGTGGCGTCGGCGCGCCGGAATACGTCGAGCTTCGCGTCGGCGTCCTCGACGACTGCCTCGACCATCAGGTCGGCCGGGACGATCTCCTCGACGGCGCTCACGCGCGCGAGCACGTCGTCCGGCGCAGCTCCGCCCTTCTCTGCGAGCTTCGCGAGGCTCTTGCGCATTGCCTCGAGCGCGCGGTCGGTGGCGCCGGGCTGCTCGTCGTAGAGCGACAAACGGCGCCCCGAGCCCGCGACGACCTGAGCGATGCCGCCGCCCATCTGCCCCGCACCGACGACGAGAACGTGCTCGAACGTCATGCGCAGGACGCGAGCCGCCGCGACGGGATGCCGCGGAAGAAGCCCGCCGACCGCTGCGAGCAGAGGTTCGACTCCCAGCGCCCCTTGACCCTGCGCAGCAGCAGCCCGACCCGCTGGCCTCGCACGACCTCGAGTCCGCAGGACGCGCCGTCGCGCGTGCTCCGAACCTCGACCTTCTTGCCGAACGTTCCCTTGAGGCGCCGCTCGACGCGGAACTTGTAGAGGTACGGGTCGACGGAGCTGTACGTCGGCCCGGGCGGGTTCAGCGGACGACGGCCGAGGTAGACGCCGACGAACGCGCCGTTCGCGCGCGCGAGCTCCGCCTTCGGCTTGCCCCACGGGATGCAGGAGCACGCCGACGCCTTCGGCGCGACGAGTGCCACGGCCGCCGCGAGCGAGAGAAGCACGAGCTTCACGTCACACCTCGAGCAGGAGCGCGTCGCCCTGGCCGCCGCCGGAGCAGATCGCCGCGAGCCCAAGGCCGCCGCCGTTTCGGCGCAGGTCGTGCACCATCGTGCCGACGATGCGCGCGCCGGACGCGCCGATCGGGTGGCCGAGCGCGACCGCGCCACCGTTCACGTTGACCTTCTCGGGGTCGGCACCGAGCATCTTCATCGAGTTGACGACCACGGACGAGAACGCCTCGTTCAGCTCGACCCGCTCGACGTCGCCGATCGACTTGCCGGCCTTCGCGAGCGCCATGTCGCCGGCCTTCGCCGGCGTGCGCGCGAGGAACGCGAAGTCGTCGGCGACGTACGCCTGGGCGACGATGGTCGCGAGCACCTCGAGCCCGCGCTTGCGGGCGAACTCCTCGCTCGTGACGATCACGCAGCCCGCGCCGTCGTTCACACCGGGCGCGTTCCCTGCGGTCGTCGTCCCCTCGGGATCGAAGACGGGCTTGAGCGACCCCAGGCGCTCGAGCGACGTGTCGCGCCTCGGGCCCTCGTCGACCTCGAAGCTGTCGACGGGCACGAGCTCATCGGCAAAGCGGCCCGCGTCCTGCGCGGCGACCGCACGCTCGTGCGAGCGTAGGGCCCAAGCGTCCTGGTCCTCGCGGGAGATCCCGAGCTCGCGCGAGACGAACGACGCCTGCTCGACCATGTGCTTGCCGTCGAAGCTCGATGTGAGCCCGTCGAAGACCATGTGGTCGATCAGCTCGCCGTTGCCGAGCTTGTAGCCGAAGCGGGCCTGCTTGAGCAGATACGGAGCGTTCGACATCGACTCCATCCCGCCCGTGACGACGAGGTGGTGGTCGCCCGAGCGGATCATCGCGTCGGCGATCTGCACCGCGCGGATCGACGACGCGCAGACCTTGTTGATCGTGTCCGCCGGGAGCTCCTTCGGCAACCCGGCGCCGATCGCGGCCTGCCGTGCGGGCGCCTGGCCGACGCCGGCCTGGAGCACCTCGCCCATGATCACGTACTCGACCTCGGTCGGCTCAAGGCCGACCTTCTCCATCGCGGCCTTGATCACGTGCGCTCCGAGCTTGGGCGCCTCGTAGTCCTTGAGCGCGCCGCCGAGCTTGCCGAACGGCGTGCGGACGGCGCTGACGATCACCGAGCGGGCCACGGTGCCAGCCTAGCGTCAGCGGGTGAAGCTGACGTTCGGCTCGAGCCGGCGGGCGAAGGCGGCGAGCAGGCGGGCGCACTGCTCGACGTCGGCGAGGTCGACGATCTCGGTCGGAGTGTGCATGTAGCGAAGGGGGATCGAGACGAGCCCCGTCGCGACGCCCGCGCGCGAAACATACATCGCGTCCATGTCGGTGGACGTCGTCCCTGCGGAGACCTCGAGCGTGTACTCGATCCCCTCCGCCTCGGCGGTCTCCGCGAGCAGGTCGAAGACCGTCGGGTTGATCGTCGACCCGCGGGAAATGGCCGGCCCGCTGCCGAGCCCGTGCTCGCCTTCGACCTTCGGGTCGCCGCCCGGCACGTCGGTCGAGTGCGTCACATCGACAGCGATCGCGATCGCCGGCTCGAGCGTGAACGCCGCGACGCGGGCACCGCCGAAGTCGCCGACCTCTTCCTGCACCGCGGCGACCGCCGCGACGTCACCGGGCACGCCGCCGGCCTCGGCGACGAGCCGCGCCGCCTCGAGCGCGACGAACGCGCCCAGCCGGTTGTCCAGCGAGCGCGAGGCGACGCGTCCGTTCGGCAGCTCGACGGGCTCGCCCGCGATCACGACGGCGTCGCCGGGCCGCACGAGCCGGCGCGCCTCGTCGCCGTCCTTCGCTCCGATGTCGATGTGGAGGTCGTCGAGCATTGTCAGTTGCGGGTCTGCGCCCTTGCGGACCTTCTGCTTCGCGCGTTCGACGACACCCGGAAGCTGGCCGTCCTTCGTCAGCACGATCACACGCTGCGCGCGCAGCACCTCGGCGCTCCAACCCCCGACCGGCCGGAAGTAGGCGTACCCCTCACCGTCGATGTGCGTGACGATCAGGCCGATCTCGTCGATGTGTCCGACGATCGCGAGGAGCGGGCCGTCGCCCGTCCCACGCACGCGCGCGATCGACGAGCCGAGCGAGTCGCCCGTCACCTCCGCGAACGCGGACGCGGCTTCACGCCACACCGCCGTCGGCGCGCTCTCGTAGCCGGACGGCCCCGGCGCTGTCAGCAGCGAGCGAAGAACGGACGGCAGCGCCACGCAGCGAGCCTACCCTTGACGGATCCGGACACGGTCCCTACCCTGCGATCGATGACTTCTTCCCCGCAGAGCTGGTGGGCATGGCGCACCGAGCGGGGCAGGAGCCTGCGCTAGCGACGCGCTAGCCGGAACACCTGTCTCGCTCTGTCAGCCCCGGGAGGGGCTTTTTTCGTACCCGTGATCGCGCAAACCGTCATCGCAACCGACCTCCTCACCCCGCTCGGGGCATACCTCCGCCTGCGCGGGACCGGTCAGGCGTCGTTCCTGCTCGAGTCGGTCGAGCACGGACGCCTCGGCCGCTACTCGCTCGTCGGCGCGGGCTCGCGGATCGTCGACCTCGACGAGGCGGAGGCGACGGGGGAGCCGGTCGTGGGGTACGTCGCCTACGACCACATCGCGAAGCTCGAGCCCACCGTCCCGCTCCCGGCCGCAGGCCCTGACCTCCCCGAGACCCGCTTCGTCGTCGCCGACGTCCTCGTTCGCTTCGACCACGTCTCAGGAATGGCCGAGGTGCTCTGCGGCGACCCCGCCGAGGTCGAGTCGCTCCTGGACGGGCCGCTCGGAGAGATCCCGGGTAGAAATGGTGCCGTGTCCGGCGCGCTCCGCCGCACCCCCTCCCGCCACGAGTACGAGCGCATCGTCGGCGTCGCGAAGGACCACATCCGCGCGGGCGACGCGTTCCAGATCGTGCTTTCCCAGCGCGCGGAGCGGCCCACGTCCGCCGGCGCGATCCAGCTCTACCGCTCGCTACGCCGTGTCAACCCGTCGCCGTACCTCTTCCTCCTGGAACTCGGCGACGATCTCGCGCTGGTCGGCTCCTCGCCCGAGACACTCGTCAAGGCCGAGGGCCGACGCGCGAGCGTCAACCCGATCGCGGGGACGACGCTGCGCAGCGACGGCGACGCCGAGCGGCTGCTCGGCTCGGAGAAGGACCGCGCGGAGCACGTGATGCTCGTCGATCTCGGCCGCAACGATCTGTCACGCGTTTGCGTGCCGGGCACCGTGCGTGTCGAGCGGATGATGGAGGCGGAGCAGTTCTCGCACGTGACACACCTCGTCTCCGAGGTGGCCGGCGAGCTACGCAAGGGCGTCTCGCACTTCGACCTCCTGCGCGCGTGCTTTCCCGCCGGCACGGTCTCCGGCGCGCCGAAGGTGCGCGCGATGCAGATCATCTCCGAGCTCGAGGGCTACCGCCGCGGTCCGTACGCGGGCGCGGTCGGCTACGCGATTCCCGGCGAGGCGTTCGACACGTGCATCGCGATCCGCACGCTCGTGCTGCACAAGGGCGTCGCGTACCTGCAGGCCGGCGCGGGCATCGTGGCCGACTCGGACCCGCAGGCCGAGCAGCAGGAGTGCCTGAACAAGCTGGCCGCGCTCGAGACGGCGATCCGCCTCGCGGAGGCGCGCTCGTGATCCTGCTCATCGACAACTACGACTCGTTCACGTACAACCTCGCGCACCTGTTCGGCGAGCTCGGCTGCGAAGTCGTCGTCATCCGAAACGACGAGCTCGACGCGGATGAGGCGGAACGGCTCGCGCCCTCACACCTCGTCGTCTCCCCCGGGCCCGGTCGGCCGGCCGACGCCGGCGCGACGATCGACGTGGTCCGGCGCCTCGCGCCGCACACGCGCACGCTCGGGGTGTGCCTCGGCCACCAGGCAATCGTCGAGGCGTTCGGCGGCGAGGTCGGTTTTGCCCGCGAGCTGGTCCACGGCAAGGCGGCCCGCGTCACCCACGACGGCCGCGGCCTCTTCGCGGGACTTCCGGACGGCTTCGCGGCGGGTCGCTACCACTCGCTCGCCGCGACGACGGTTCCCGACGAGCTCGAGGTTTCCGCGACCACCGCGGACGGCGAGGTGATGGGCGTGCGGCACCGGGAGCTCCCCGTCGACGGTGTGCAGTTCCACCCGGAGTCGGTGCTGACGCCGCTCGGACCGACGCTCGCGAAGAACTTTCTGGAGGCGCGATGATCCAGCGCGCGTTGCAGGAGCTGCTGGACGGTCGTTCGTTGCACCGCGCGCGCTCGCGCGCGGTCATGGACCACATCATGCGCGGCGAGGCGACGCCTGCGCAGATCGGTGGCTTCCTGATCGCCCTCCGGCTGAAGGGCGAGACCGCGGACGAGATCGCGGGGTTCGCTGAGGCGATGCGGGCCCACGTCGTGCCGGTCCGTCCCGAGCGCGCCGACCTCGTCGACACTGCCGGCACCGGCGGCGACGGTGCACACACGCTCAACATCTCGACCGCGGCCGCGCTCGTCGCCGCGGCGGCGGGAGCCGCGGTTGCGAAGCACGGGAACCGTGCGGTCTCTTCCTCGTCGGGGTCCGCGGACGTGCTCGAGGCGCTCGGCTTCGAGCTCGAGCTCTCACCGGAGCGGATCGCGTGCTCGATCGACGAGCTGGGCTTCGGCTTCATGTTCGCGCCGACGCACCATCCGGCGATGCGCCACGCTGCACCGGTGCGCCGCGAACTCGCGACGCGCACCGTCTTCAACGTCCTCGGCCCGCTGACGAACCCCGCGGGCGCGCGTGCGCAGGTCGTGGGCGTCTACGCGCCCGAGCTCGTGCGCACGATCGCCGAGGTGCTCGCGCGTCTCGGTGCGCGACGTGCGTTCGTCGTGCACGGCGCGGCCGGAATCGACGAGCTCTCCCCCGCCGGGCCTAACCTCGTCGGCGAGGTGGTGGACGGCGACGTGCGCGACCGGATGATCGACCCGCTGGAGCTCGGCGTGCCCCGCTGCGACCCGGCAGAGCTCGTCGGCGCGGGACCCGCGGAGAACGCGACCCGGATCCGTGCGATCTTCGAGGGCGCCGAGAACGCCGGCGCGAAAAGTGCGATCCTGCTGAACGCCGCGGGCGCGATCGCCGCGGGCGGCCACGCGGCCGACCTGCGCGACGGGCTGGGCTACGCGCGCGAGGCGCTCGAGTCGGGCGCGGCAGCGACGAGACTCGAGCAGCTCGTCGCGTTCTCGCGCGAGGTCGTGGTGGCGTGAGGTTCCGCGACGCCCTCGCGGCACCCGGGCTCGGTGCGATCGCCGAGATCAAACGACGCTCGCCGTCCGCCGGCGAGCTCCGCGGCGACGCCGACCCAGCACTGCTCGCGGCGCAGTTTGCGAACGCGGGAGCCGCCGCGCTCTCGGTGCTCGTTGACAGCCGCTTTGGCGGTTCGCTCGACGACCTCCGGGCCGCACGTGCGGCGACGGAGCTACCGATCCTGGGCAAGGGCTTCTTCACGGAGGAGCGCGACCTCGCCGAGCTGAAGGCGGCGGGCGCGAACGCCGCGCTGATCCTGCTGCGCGACGTCGACGACGCGCCCGCTCGGGCGCTGCTCGCCGCGGCACGAAGGCTCGGGCTCGATGCCCTCGTCGAGGCACACGACGCGGAGGAGCTCGACCGCGCTGTGCGGCTCGAAGCCGAGATCGTCGGGGTGAACGCCCGCGACCTCGGCAGCTTCGAGATCGACCGCCGAGCGCAGCTCGAGCTCGTCGCACGCGTCCCCCACGACCGGGTCGTCGTCGCCGAGAGCGGTGTCCACACGCGCGCGCAGGGAGCGGCCGCCGAGCTCGCGGGCGCGGACGCGATCCTCGTCGGCACCGCGCTGATGCGGGCTACCGACCCCGGAGCGAAGCTCGCCGAGCTGATCTCCCGCCCGCTCGTGAAGGTCTGCGGGTTGACCCGCGACGAGGACGTCGCGATCGCCGTCGACGCGGGCGCAGACCTCGTCGGCTTCATCCTCGCCCGAGAGACGCCGCGGCAGGCGCCGCGCGTGCTCGACGTGCCCGACAGCGTTCTCTCCGTCGCGGTCTTCGTCGAGGACGTCGACGAGACGCCCGCCGACCTCGTCCAGCTTTACGCGAGGGAGAACGGACATCGCGCGCGTCACGCAACGCTCTATCGCGGCACCGAGCGCGTGGCGTCGGTGGTCGACCTTCCGTGGCTGCGCGAGGATCCGCTCCACTGGAGTCGTGCGTCGTCGCTCGAGGGTCGCGTGATGCTCGCCGGCGGCCTCTCGCCGGAGAACGTGTGCGACGCGATCGAGGCAGTGCGCCCGTGGGCCGTCGACGCGAGCTCCTCGCTCGAGACGAGCCCAGGCATCAAGAACGAGGCGAAAGTTCGCGCGTTCGTCGAGGCGGCGCGATGCTGACCTACGGCGAGTACGGCGGGCGCTACGTGCCCGAGACGCTCATCCCGGCGCTCGACGAGCTCGAGGCCGGCTGGCGCGCCGCGCTCGCAGACGACGGCTTCCACGCGGAGCTGCACCACCTGCTCACGACGTACGCCGGCCGCCCGACGCCGCTGACGCTCGCCGACCGGTTCGCCCCCGGCAAGCGCCTCTACCTCAAGCGCGAGGACCTGCTCCACACCGGCGCGCACAAGCTGAACAACGCGCTCGGCCAGGCGGTGCTCGCTCGGCGGCTCGGCAAGCGGCGCATCGTTGCCGAGACCGGAGCCGGGCAGCACGGCGTCGCCACCGCGACGGTCTGCGCGCGCTTCGGCTTCGACTGCGTCGTCTACATGGGGGCCGAGGACATGCGCAGGCAGCGCCCGAACGTCGAACGCATGCACCTGCTCGGCGCGGAGGTGCGCCCGGTCGAGTTCGGGACGAAGACCCTGAAGGAGGCGACGAGCGAGGCGATCCGCAACTGGATCACGAACGTCGACACGACCCACTACTTGATCGGCTCGTGCGTCGGCCCCCACCCCTACCCGGAGCTCGTCGCGGAGCTGCAGTCGGTGATCGGCCGCGAGTCGCGGGAGCAGGTGCTCGCGGCCGAAGGGCGGCTTCCCGAGGCGGTCGTGGCCTGCGTCGGCGGCGGCTCGAACGCGATCGGGATCTTCTCGGGCTTCATCGACGACGAGGTGCGGCTCGTCGGGGTCGAGGCCGCAGGCGCGGCGTCGCTCGGCACGGGCCGCCCCGCAGTCCTGCACGGCGCCCGCTCGTCGGTGCTCGCGGACGAGGACGGCCAGGTGCTCGACGCCCACTCGATCTCCGCGGGCCTCGACTACCCGGGAGTCGGCCCGGAGCACGCGCACCTGCGCGACACGGGCCGCGCGGAGTACGTCGGCGCGACGGACGGCGAGGCGCTCGCCGCCGCGCACCGGCTCGCGCGTACCGAAGGCATCCTCCCTGCGCTCGAGCCCGCCCACGCGCTCGCGCGCTCGCTCGACGTGGACGATGAGCTCGTCGTCGTCTGCCTCTCGGGTCGCGGCGACAAGGACCTAGCGCAGCTCGCATGAAACGCCTCGCGATCTACCTGATGTGCGGGCGTGAGACGCCGGAGCTCGCCGAGGCCGCGGTCGAGGGCGGCGCCGATCTCATCGAGCTCGGATTCCCGTTCTCCGACCCGCTCGCCGACGGCCCCGTCGTGCGCGCGGCGGCAGAGCGTGCGCTTGCCGAGGGCATGCGCACGCGGGAGTGCCTCGACTGCCTCGCGCACACGCGCGCGCTGGTCGACGTGCCGCTCGTTCCGATGACCTATGCCTCGCTGCTCGAGGCATACGGCTGGGAGCGTTTCGAGGCCGACGCGCGAGCGGCCGGCGCAGACTCGCTGATCGTCGCCGACCTGCCGGCCGACGCGCACGAGGAGCTCCGCCGCGTGCAGCTCGTCGCCCCGACGTCGACCGACGAGCGCATCCGCCTCGCCGCGGAGCGCACGGACGGATGGCTCTACCTCGTGACGGTGACCGGCACGACCGGCGCCCGCGACGAGCTCTCCCCCGCGCTCGCCGGACTCGTCGGGCGCGTGCGGGCCCTCACCGACGTCCCGCTCCACGCAGGCTTCGGCATCTCGACGCCCGAGCAGGCGCGCGCCGCGGCTGAGCTCGCGGACGGCATCGTCGTCGGCTCGGCGGCGCTGCTGGCGGCCGACGGCGGACCGGAAGCTCTCCGAGGCTACGTCGAGTCGCTGCGATCCGCCTTGGACGCTACGGTCGCCGTCTAACGCTCCTGCGCTCGTGGAGAGCGTCCGCGACGTCTGGGGCGGCAAGGCCCACAGCCACGTCGGCTCCCTCGGTTTCTTCGAGGGCTTAGCGGCTCGTAGCGCGCACGTTGCGCGCCCCTGGGCGCCGGGCCACACCGGCGCTGCACGGCCCCGTGGCACTCTTCAAGCGTGGACGCGGACACGGCAACCTTCGAAGTCGCTGTGATCGGGCGCTCTCGAGAGCGCCCGATCGTCGTCGACTTCTGGGCCGACTGGTGCGGTCCGTGCCACCAGCTCACGCCGGTGCTCGAGCGCGCTGCGGACGAGCACGACGTCGAGCTCGTGAAGGTCGACATCGACGCGAACCCCGACCTCGCACAGCGCTACGGCGTCAACGGCATCCCCGCCGTCAAGGCGTTCAGGAACGGCCACGTCGTCGCCGAGTTCGTCGGCGCCAGGCCGCCCGCCGCAGTCGAGCAGTTCTTTGAGCAGTTGACCGCGCCAAGCGAGGTCGCCGGCCTGCTGGAACAGCTCGGCCTGACGGACGTCGCGGAAGCGGTCGAGCAGGGCGACCACGAGCGCGCGCTGGCTCGTCTGCTCGAGGAGGCGGAAATGGCGCACGACCCAGACCGCCGGGAACTGCTCCGCCGGACGATGGTCGCGCTCTTCGCCGAGCTCGGGCAGGAGAATCCCCTCGTGGTGGAGTATCGGCGTCGCCTCGCCAGGGCGTTGTACTGACATGGGATCGTTGAAGGGCAAGCTGCTCGTCGCCGGGGCCGCCCTGTTCGACCCGCACTTCCGGCGCGCGGTCGTCCTTGTCACCGAGCACGACGACGAGGGCGCGCTCGGGCTCGTGTTGAACCGGCCGGCCGAGACGAAGGTCACCGAAGCCGTGCCCGGGCTCGCGCCGCTCGTCCCCGAGGATGCGCTCGTGTTCGTCGGCGGGCCCGTCGACCAGCACTCCGTGCTCGTCGTCGCAGAGTTCGAGGATCCCGACGAATCGGCGTCGACGATTTTCGAGGACGTCGGCTTCGTCCGAGGGGACACCGACATCGATCTCGCCGCAGAAGCGACGCGCCGTGCGCGCGTCTTTGCGGGCTATGCGGGTTGGAGCGCCGGACAGCTGGACGCCGAGCTCGCGGCCGACGGCTGGATCGTCGTCCCGGCGGAGCGCGAGGACGTCTTCGGCGACGAGGACGACGAACTGTGGAGCTCCGTCTTGCGGCGCCAGGGGCGGTCGGACTTCGCGCTCCTCGCGACGATGCCGATCGACCCGTCGCTCAACTAGCGGCGGCGACTCCCCGTGGAGCTCGTCGAGGACACGATCGAGGCAGGACCGCTTAGCCTGAGCATCCTGCGTCCCCCGGACCCGGACGCGATGATCGACGAGGCCCGCTTCGACGAGAACGAGTTCATGCCGTACTGGGCGGAGCTCTGGACGAGCGGCGTCGCGCTCGCCGCGGTCGTCGCCGCGCGTGACGTCCAGGGCCTGCGCGTGCTCGAGCTCGGCTGCGGCCTGGGCCTGCCGAGCATCGCCGCCGCGCTCGGGGGAGCGGACGTCCTCGCGACCGACTGGGCGCCAGAAGCGCTCGACGTCACGCGCCGGAACGCCGAGCGAAACGGCGCGCGGGTCGAGAGGCTCCTCGCGGACTGGTCGCGACCGGCGACGCTCCTCGAACTCGCGCCGTTCGACCTCGTGCTGTGCGCCGACGTGCTCTACGAGCCGCGAAACGTCGACGCGCTGCTCGAGCTCCTGCCGCAACTTGCGCCCGAGGTGCTCCTGGGAGAACCGGGCCGCGCGACCGCAGGTCGCTTCTTCGAAGGCGCGGAGCGGAGCTGGCTGATCGGCCGCGAGGGCCAGGTCAGCGTGCTCCGCGCGCGCTCGTAGCTGCGCGCTCTGACCCTAAAGGCGGCCGTTCGCGGCCGCCGTCGCAGCGATTTCACATCAAGCCTCTAGTCGACGAGTCGCTAGCTGCTGTTGTCCACCAGCCCGACGAGGTGGCCCTCGGGATCGGTGAACATGGCGAAGGTGACGACGTTCGGGATCTCCATCGGCGGCATGACCGTCTTGCCACCGAGGCTCTCGGCCTTGTCGAGCGTCGCCTGAAGGTCGTCGACGCCGACGTAGAAGGTGAGGTGGCCGTCACTCCCCTCCTGCGCCGCGCTGATCCCGCCGCCGATCCCCGACTCCGCGGCGTCGACCATGCCGTAGTTCATGGGATTGTCCGAATTCACGGTCCAGCCGAACAGCTGGCCGTAGAACTGCATGAGCTTCGGGCCGTCTTTGCCGACGACCTCGAAGTGGACGACTTTGTCCGCCATCTCGACTCCTTCCTAAGGGTTCGCTGTTCGTTAGACGAACGAGAGGGTCGAGATTCGACCCTACGCGAAGAGCGTTAGGTCGGGCTCGCGCCGGCCCCGGAGCAGGTCAAGATCGACCTCACGGGTGAGGATCCCGCGGGCGTCGGCCAGGGTTGCCGCCTGCGGGCGCACCTTCTGGGCGACGAGGATGCCGCGGCACCCGGACATCGCCGGGTCGAGCCGGATCCGCTCGAGGTAGCGGGACAGCTGCTCGACCGCGTCCATCGTCGCGATTCGCTTGATCTCCACCGCGACCCACTGATCGTCGCAGTCGCGGCACATCAGGTCGACGGGGCCGATGTCGGTGGGCCATTCCCGCCGAACGAGCCGGAGCTCCTCCTCGATCGCGTGCGGCTGTGCCGCGAGCTCGAGCTGGAGGTCGCGCTCGACGCCGTCCTTCTCGAGCCCGGCCGCCTCCCCCATGTCGTGCCGCTGGTCGCTCAGGACCTCGACGAGGCGGATCTCCAACCGGTCTTCGGTGCGACCGGAGCGCTTGCGCACGACGAGCAGGTCGGCGAACTCCTCGACGACCGTCGGCGGGGTCATCCAGTTGAGCGGCTTGAAACCGCCCGCGTCCGCGTGGACGAGCACCGAGCCGTCGTTCTTGACGATCAGCAGGCGCGTCGACTCGGGCAGGTACGCCGAGAGCCGGCCGGTGTAGGTGACCTCGCAGCGGGCGACGATCAGGCGCACGGAGCAGGACCGTATCGTCCGATTCGGACAGGCGTACGATCCGCCGATGGAAGCGACCGCCGTCGCCGAAGCAGAGCGCCGCACTTCCTACCTCGAGCTCTTCTTCGACCTGGTTTTCGTCTTCGCGATCACCCAGGTGACGTCGCTGATGCTTGCCGAGCCGACGGCCTCCGGCTACGCGAAGTCCGCGCTCGTGCTCGCGATGGTCTACTGGGCCTGGTCGGGCTACGCGTGGGCGACGAACGCGATCGACCTCGGGTGGCCCGTGCTTCGGCTCGGCTATCTCGCCGCCATGGGCGCGAGCTTCGGGATGGCCGTCGCAGTCCCCGACGCGTTCGGCGACCAGACGCTCTGGTTCGCGATCCCCTACGTGGCCGTGCGACTGCTCAACCTCGCGCTGTACATCGGCGGGCTCCGCCACGACCGGGTACACCAGCGGGCGATCCTCGCCCTCGCTCCGTGGTTCGCAGTCTCCCCCGCGCTCGCCCTGATCGGCGCGTTCCTGGGGGGGCAGCTGCTGATCGCATTCTGGTGCGCGGGCCTCGCGATCGACGTGCTCGGAGCGCTTCGCGCGGGCGACAACGCCGGCTTCCGCGTCTCGCCCGAGCACTTCGCCGAGCGCTACGCGCTCTTCATCATCATCGCGCTCGGCGAATCGATCGTCGCGATCGGAACAGGCGGCCTCACCGCCAACACGCGCGACGCGGCGTTCGCGCTCGCGCTCGCAGTCGCGTTCGTCGGCGTCGCGGCGGTCTGGTGGGCGTACTTCGACTTCACGGCCGCGGTCCTCGCCCGCACGCTGCGCAACCAGTCGCCCGAGCGACGCGGGACGCTCGCGCGAGACATCTTCACGCTGTGCCACTACCCGATCGTCCTCGGGATCATCTTCTTCGCGGTCGCGGCGAAGAAGACGGTGGCAGAGCCCGGTGAGCCGCTGACGACCGCGGGGCGCTTCGCACTCGGCGCCGGCATCGGCTTCTTCCTCGTCGGCTTCGCGCTCGCGCGCTACCGGGTTATCCGGCGCATCGCCTGGGAGCGGGTCGCCGCTGCACTACCGGATGCCCCCGGCCTCGGGCTGATGGCGATCGTCGTCGGGTGCCTCGTCGCCGGCCTCGTCGCAGAGACGGTGCGCATCCGGGAGTTCCGAGCGGAGGTCCGCGCCGGCCCGACACAGCACTAGGACGCGAGCATCCGTGCGAGGTTCTCGATGACCGCGGTCCAGCCCTTCTCGTGCTCGCCGCGGATCTCGCCGTTCGCGAACCCGCTGTGCGTCAGAACGACCTCGGTGCCGTCACCGTCCTCGAGGAACTCGACGACGACGAGCGAGCCGGCGCTCCCTTCCATCTCCGGTGGGCCGTCCTCCCACGACCAGGTGTAGGCGAGCCGCTCGGGGGGCGTGATCTCCTTGTACTCGCCGACCACGGTATGCACCGAGCCGCTCGGGTCCTCCATCGAGAGCCGATAGCGGCCACCGGGTCGCGCATCGACCTCCGCCGTCGGGGTCTTCCAGTCCGGCCCTGCCGCCCACCAGCTCCGCAGCACGTCCGGGTTCGTCCAGGCGTCGAAGACGCGCTCGCGCGGCGCGTCGAAACGCCGGGTCACGCGCAGCATCGTCTCTTGCTCCGTCCCTGTCATCCCTACTCCTTTCGTTTGTCGGCGAGGTGGCGTTCGACGGCGTCGAACTTCGCCTCCCAGAGGGTCCGATGGCGCTCGATCCAGCTCTCGATCTCGGCGAGCGGCGCCGGCCGCAGCTCCAGCCGGTGCTCGCGCCCCACGACCGTCCGCCTGATGAGCCCGGTCTGCTCGAGCACCTTCAGGTGCTTCGTTACCGCCGGCTTCGAAAGGCTGAGGCCGCGGGAGGCCTCACCGACCGTCGCCGGACCGCGCGCGAGCCGGGCCACGATCGTCCGCCGTGCGGGGTGCGCGAGGGCGTCGAAGCTGCGGTCGAGCTGGGCCGTATTGTTCACCTTAAGGTGAACAATACCAGAGTCTCATCGTCGTCTCATCGGGTACTCCCTAGCCTGGGCGAGCCCAGCCAGCAACCGAAGGAGATCGAACGATGAGACGCCGACTGACCATGATCCTCGCGGGCCTCGCCGCTCTCGCCGCGCTCGCGCTCGGCGGCGCCGCGATCGCCAACGCCACCGGCGTCGTC